>CAYFWA010000456.1:3702-6053 GCA_964346625.1 uncultured Myxococcales bacterium | reverse complement strand
AGCCGGGCGCCTCGGCGCCCTGAACTGGACATCTTATTCGTGAGCGGGGCCTTACCCGGGGACGTTGGTCCAGAACGGGAAAGAAATATAGCGGGAACGCCGCCCATCGGCCTCCGGCGCCGGATGGCACCTCGTCGGCTCCCGGAGGCAAGCCGCTTCGCGGCTGAGCGAGCAAGGGCGCGGCGCCACCTCAGGCGATGGTGACCTCCGGGGCCAGGAACACGTCCTGGATGGCGTTTAGCAACTTCACGCCCTCGGCCATGGGTTTTTGGAAGGCCTTGCGGCCGGAGATGAGCCCGGTGCCTCCGGCGCGCTTGTTGATCACCGCGGTGCGCACGGCCTGGGCCAGGTCGCTGTCGCCCCCCGAGGCGCCCCCCGAGTTGATCAGCCCGGCGCGGCCCATGTAGCAGTTGGCCACCTGCCAGCGCACCAGGTCCACCGGGTGGTCGGTGACCAGCTCGCCGTAGATCTTGTCGCTGGTCTTGCCGAAGCCGACGGCCGGGAAACCGCCGTTGTTGGTGGCCTGCTTCTGCTTGATGATGTCCGCCTCGATGGTGACCCCCAGGTGGTTGGCCTGGCCCGTGAGGTCTGCCGAGGCGTGGTAGTCGGTGCCGTCCTTTTTGAAGGCCGGGTTTCGCAGGTAGGCCCACAGCACGGTGGCCATCCCCAGCTCGTGGGCCCGGTGGAAGGCCTCGGCGATCTCCACGATCTCCCGGTTGGAGTCCTCGGAGCCGAAGTAGATGGTCGCCCCCACGGCGGCGGCGCCGAGCTCCCAGGCCTGCTCCACCTGGGCAAACAGGATCTGCTCAAAGCTGCTGGGGTAGGTGAGCAGCTCGTTGTGGTTGAGCTTGACCAGAAACGGGATCTTGTGGGCGTAGCGGCGCGACATGAGCCCCAGCACGCCCAGGGTGGAGGCCACCGCGTTGCAACCGCCCTCGGTGGCCAGCCGCAGGATGTTCTCCGGATCCAGGTAGATGGGGTTGGGCGCGAAGGAGGCCGCCGCCGAGTGCTCGATGCCCTGATCGATGGGCAGGATCGACACGTAGCCCGTGCCCCCGAGCCGGCCGTGGTCGAAGATCCGCTGCAGGCTCACCAGCGTCTGGGGGCTTCTGTCCGAGTCGCGGTGCACCCGGTCCACGAAGTCACCGCCGGGCAAGGTGAGCTGGTCCTTGGTGATGCCTTTGCATTGAAAGGAAAGCAGGTCGTCGGCCTCGCTTCCCAAAAGCTCCTGGATTGCGTCGATGGTGGCCATGGGGAACCCCTCCTTGCGGGTGACGCGGTCGGTGTCTGCCGCCTGCCGGTGGAGCTCCCGGGCGGTCTGGCCCCGATGTGGGCTCGCCAGGGATGACTTGGACGGACAAGCGCGGAATCCCAAATACCGCTAGAATTTTCTACTGCTTATAAATGAGCCCACCGGGGCTCGAGCGTAGGCAAAATGGGTTCGATTGGATGGTTGTCAAGACGCGGGAAGCCTTCGGGCCCTTGGATCCCTGTCCCGTCCGGTTACTGCTGGCCAGCGAGGTAGGTTCCGATGGCGAACCCTGCGGCCAACCCGAGCACCCACCCGATAATGCCGACGAAGTGCCCGAGAATCAACGCGATGACCACGCCACAGGCCAAACCGATTACCAACTTCAATGCCTTACTCCTGGTTGTGTGTGCCGAGACGTTGTGTGTGCCGAGACGTTGTGTGTGCCGAGACGTTGTGTGTGCCGAGACTGAGTCCTTAATTCCCCTACGTAGAGTCTTCACTACGTAGAGTCTTCACATAGAGTCTTCATACTCGGAATCATCCTCCTCACTCCAGCTCCATGCGGGGCCAGCTCACGCGCTCGTCCTTGCAGTCGGGGCAGCGCGACGGGCGGGTGAAGCGGCGGCGCTGCGAAAAGACCCGGCCGCAGCGGGGGCACTCGGCCGGGGTGATGCGCAGCCGGCCGGGCAGGGGGCCCTGGGAGCCTCGGGGGACCCTGGCGCGGCGAAGGTGCTCCAGGTCGTCGGTGACCACGTGGAGCGGGACGCCCAGCAGCTCGGCCAGCTCGGGCACGGTGATGGGGCCGTCGGCCAGGTAGTCGGCCAGGCGCTGTCGGCGGGTGGCGCTCATGAGGCGTTGCTCCTGCGAAACGCGATGTCTCTGTGGACGGAGTCACCGTGGAGGGTAGCCCGAGACGGCGGCTGACGCGAGCGGTCCCCCGTATCCCCTCATCGCCGCGGCGGCGCCGGGTCGGGGGCCGACGCGAGGGATACCAGGCGGGCCACCACCTCGTCCTCGGTCAAGGCGCCGGTGTTGATCTCGTTTTCGCTCTCACTCTCGTTTTCGCTCTCGCTCTCGCTCTCGCTCCCGGTTGTGCTCC
>CAYFWA010000456.1:2114-3602 GCA_964346625.1 uncultured Myxococcales bacterium | reverse complement strand
TCGCTCTCACTCTCGTTTTCGCTCTCGCTCTCGCTCTCGCTCCCGGTTGTGCTCCCGCTATCCTCTTGCGTGTGCTGGCACAGCGTGCGGTAAAGCGGCTCGCGCTGGGCGAGCAGGGCGTGGGCCTCGGCCTCGGGGCCGCCGGAGGCCAAGGCGGGGCGGGGCGCGTGGCGTACGCGCTCGGCCAGGATCGCCGGATCGGCGCGCAGGTAGACCACGCGGCCGAGGGCGGCGAGGCGCGCGCGGTTCTCCGGGGCCAGCACGGCGCCGCCGCCGGTGGCGATGATCGCGGGGTCGGGGGGATCCAGGGCGGCGAGGGCCTCGCGCTCGACGCGGCGGAAGCCGGATTCGCCCTCCTCGGCGAAGATCGCCTCGATGGAGCGGCCCCGGGCCTCGATGAGATCGTCGAGGTCCACGAAGGGCACCCCGAGCCGGGCGGCGGCCCGGCGGCCACAGGTGGTCTTGCCCGCGCCGCGCAGGCCCACGAGCACCAGGCGCATCAGGCGCATCAGGCGCCCTCCCGGGCCGGGGAGGGCGGCGGCGGGGCTGGGGCTGCGTCCGCGGGGTCGCGGAGCGCGCGCAGCCGGGCTTCGAGCTGCGCGGCAGAGACGCGGCGGCCAGTGAGCAGCTCCCACTGGGCGGCGCCCTGGTGGACCCACATCTGGTGGCCCGCCACGGCGCGGCCGCCGCCGGCGGCCACCTGCTGCAGCAGCTTCGTGGGGCGCGGAGACAGCAGCATGTCCAGCGCGGTGCGGCCGGCCCAGGGGGTCGCGTCGGGCATGGGGCTCTCGTCGGGCTGGGTCCCGAGCGGAGTGGCGTTGACCAGCACGTCGAAGGGGGGCTCGGCGCGGTGGGCCCAGCCGATGGCCTCGCCCCCCACCGCGGCGGCGAGGGAGGCGGCGGCCTCGGGCCGCCGGCCGCAGACCTGCACCGACCAGCCAGCCTCGGCCAGGGCGAAGCCGGCCGCCCGAGCTGCGCCGCCGGTACCGAGCACCCGCACCCGGGGCAGGCTTGCGCCGCCCTCGGCGCGGGCCGCCGCGCCGAGGGCCTGCTCCAGCGCGCCGCGGACGCCGAGGCCGTCGGTGTTGTCGCCCCACCAGCGCGCCGGGTCGCGCGGGGTGGCCGAGTTGGGGGGCGGGGTCCTGGGGCTCAGCGTGTTGACGGCGCCCACCCGGGCGGCGAAGCCGCGGGGCGTGGCCACGGCGCTCAGGGCGGCCTTGTGGGGCATGGTCACCGAGGCCCCGCGCAAGCCGAAGGTCTCGAGCAGGGCCATGGCGGCCACCGGATCGGCGGTGGGCGCCGGCAGGTACAGCAGGGGGAGCCCTTGCTCGGCGGCCAGCGGCGTGTAGACCGCCGGGCCGGGGGAGGCGGCCACGGCGTCGCCGCCGAGCAGCACCAGCAGGCCGGGATCGCGATGCGGTCCGCCGCTCTGTCCGCTCTGTCCGCTCTGTCCGCTCTGTCCGCTCTGTCCGCTCTGTCCGCTCTGTC
>CAYFWA010000456.1:0-2014 GCA_964346625.1 uncultured Myxococcales bacterium | reverse complement strand
CGCGGTTCTGCCCGGAGAAGCGCGCGAGGGCGGACCAGGGGAGCTGGCCGGCCGCGGTGCCCCCGGTGCCGGGCGCGGCCGCGTAGGTCCAGGCGCTTTTCATGGCGCGGGGGCAGGCCCGCCCCACCTGCCCGGCCAGGCCCATGCCGATGCGCACGGTGTCCCGGCCGGGCGGGGTGGGCAGCGCGCGCAGCGGGGCCAGCTCCGTCACGTCCGTGACGGACGCGGCGACCTTCAGGGTGTGGGCGGGGCGGTCGGCGAGCTGGCGCCAGGCCCGCCTCAAGGCCGTGGGCTCGGCGGCCTCGGGGCCGAAGCGGTGCACCGAGGCCACCAGGCGCTCGGGACCGTGGGCGGCGAGGGCGGACCAGAGCCGATCCGGGGCGCTGGCCTCCAGGTCGACGGCCCGCACGCCCGCCCGCAGCGCCGCCTCCAGCCAGGCGAGCTGGAGGTCCGGATCTCCGGCGAAGCGGCCTCCCTCGGCTTCGTGGCGACAGGTCACGATCAGGCGCTGGGGGTCGGGGAGGCGGCCGGCCAGGTCGGCGGGGGGGCCGGCGGTCGTCCCGGCGGTCAGCCCGGCGGTCGGCCCGGCGGTCAGCCCGGCGGTCGGCCCGGCGGTCGGCCCGGCGGTCAGCAGGTCCACCCGCACCTCGTGCAGCGGCGCCTCGGGCAGGGCGCGGATCCGCGCGGCAACGGCCTCGAGGGTGGCCTCGTCGCCGGTGACGCAGATCATGGGCGTGCTCCCCCTCGTTGCGGCGCGTCGCCCCCCTGCCGCTGGATCCGCGGGCGTCCGCCCCCTGGGAGGGCGAGCGGCCCCTTTCGTGAGCGGCTCACGATCGATCCTGCAGGGCGCGCTTCACGGCGTCCGCCGGCAGGGGGGTGGTGTAGTGGCCGTCGAAGGGCGCGGCCACGCCGACCTCGTCGGGCAACGAGAAGCGCACCTTGCCCTTTCGCACCTTCTTGTCCACCGTGAGCGCGGCCAGCACGGCGTCCAGCGGCACCCCGGCGGGCAGCCGCCGCGGCAGGGCGAGGGCCTCGAGGGCCGACTCGAGGCGATCCCGGACCCGCGGCGCGAGCAGACCCGCGTACACCGCGGCGTCGGACTCCACCGCCATGCCGATGGCGACGGCTTGGCCGTGGGAGACCTCATAGCCGGACGCCTGCTCCAGGGCGTGGCCGATGGTGTGGCCGAAGTTGAGGATCTGCCGCACCCCCAGGTCCAGCTCGTCGCGCGACACCACCTCGGCCTTGGTGGCCGCGGAGCGAGCCACGATCCCGGTGAGCCGATCCAGGCGCCGGGCGCGCAAGGCCTCGGCGTCGGCCAACAGCGCCTCGAGCAGATCGGCGTTGGCCATCACGGCGTGCTTGACGGTTTCGGCCAGCCCCGTGTCGAGCTCGACCTCCGGGAGGGTCTGCAGGGTCTGCAGATCGCTGATTACGGCGTAGGGCTGGTGAAAGGCACCCACGAGGTTCTTGCCGGCGGGGGTGTTGACCGCGGTCTTGCCTCCGATGGCGGCGTCCACCATGGCCAGCAGCGTGGTGGGCAGCGAGACGTAGGAGACGCCCCGCAGGTAGGTGGCCGCCAGGAACCCGGCCAGATCCGTGACCACGCCACCCCCTACGGCGAGCACCAGGGCGTCGCGGCCCCAGTGGTCGGCCAGCAGCTCGTCTTCGATACGCTCCTTGGTGGCGCGGCTTTTGTGGCGGTCGCCAGGAAGGATCAGGTAGACCTCGTAGCGAGCGCCCACGGCCTCGAGCCACGCCTTCACCACGGCCCCCCAGATTCCCCATACCTGCTGATCGCTGATCACGATCACGCCGTGGGCGTTTGGGGGGATCCGCTCCCCGAGCTGCATCCAGGTTCCGACGCCCACCACCACTCGGTAGGCGTGGGCGGGGCGCGCCGCGATGGACACCTCGAACTCGGTGGGGACGCCGACGGTCGCCGAGCTGCCTGCTGGGGGTTGCGCGGATGGGCTCGGCGCGGTCGGCTGCGCGGATGGGCTCGGCGCGGTCG
>CAYFWA010000455.1:0-6067 GCA_964346625.1 uncultured Myxococcales bacterium | reverse complement strand
CGGAGCTCCGGGATGAAGATCTCCCGGTGGCGCCAGATGTCCGCGGAGTCCTCATCCATGAGGATCGGCAGGTCCCCTTTGAGCTCGACGCCCAGGTCATTCACCGCCCGGGCCGCCGTCGTGAGCTGCTCCTCCAAGCGGTACTGCAGCCACACGTAGAAGACCAAGTCCGATTTGAAGGTCGGTCGGGACCAGAGCGCATCGATATCGCTTGCGTCGGGATTCCGATGCTCGGCCCACTCCATCCAGGCGCGCTGGTCGTGGCGATCCTTGAGACATCGGTAGGCGGCGTAGACACGCACCCAGGGATTCTCGTGAACCCAGGCCCAGAGGGCGGCGTCCTCATCGAGCTGATTGTGGTGAGCTTCGTAGATCCGCCGCAGGATGGTCTGCTTGGCGGTGAGGACCGCCTCGTACTGGAAGCGCGTCCGTGTCTCCTGTGCTTCCCGGAGCTCGGAGAGGGCATCATCGACCTGTTTCTTCTGTGAAGCCGGCAGCGATGCGTACTCGGGCATATCGCGAATGCGGAGGTAGATCGGGTGCAGGGCGAAGGCGCTCAGCGCGCTGTAGGGGCTCGACTGGTAGCCCGTGTCGTTGACGGGGAGAATCTGAATGATGTCGAGGCTGTTCTCGCGGCACCACTCGGCCAGCTCGGGGAGATCTGCAAACTCCCCAACGCCGCAGCTCTGCTCAGAGCGCAGCGCAGCCACCGGCACAAGAACGCCGGTGTAGTAGTGGTCGAAGCCGGGAAACTCCATGAACGTGCTCCTTACTGTACAACATACGAACTGTAGCGGCAGGCGCAAAATGCCTGGGGTGTCACTGCCCAAGGGCGCATCCGTCGCCCCGAGGGTCGCTCCCACACCACAGAACCCCGTCCGGCTCCCGCCAGATGACCTGCCCCATGCCGAACAACGCCCGCCGCGACCCCGATACGACCTCAAGCTCGTGGCCGAGCTCGCGCAGGGCGGCCACCCTCGGGTCGGCCGCGGTCCCCTCCGCGGCATCGGGCGTCCCCGGGGTCGCGTCGGGCTCCCGCGCCGCGTCGGCGCGTGCTTCCCGGGCTGCGCCCACCGCCTCGAAGAGGACCCGCCCGTTCGGCTCGCCGTCGGCGACCTGGAAGCGAATCTCATCCAGCGCCGCCTGGGGGTCGATGCGCCGGCGAATCAGGGCATCAGCCACTTGCAGATGGCCCTGAGGCTGCATCATACCACCCATGACCCCAAAGGCGGCAGCCACGGGACCGACGGGGGTGCCGGCGGGGCGGTCGTTCGCCCGCGCGGCGCTGCGTGTGGCGCCCCCCGCACTGCCGGCACCGCCGCCCGCGCCGGTGCGGCGCGTGATCATGCCCGGAATGATGGTGTGGTAGGGCCGCTTGCCCGGCGCCAGGCAGTTCGGGTGCTCCTCGTCCAAGACAAAGCCGCGGCCGCGGTTCTGCAGGGAAAACCCACAGCCCTCGGGGACGATCCCCGTACCAAAGCCCATGAAGTTGGAGTTGATGAAGGAGCAGGCGTTCCCCTCCTGATCGACAACGCAGAAGTAGACGGTGTCGTCACCGGCAAGGCCGGGGGGCACGCCGGGCTCGGCAACCGGACGGCGCCGGGCGGGATCCACCTGGACCGCCCGCCCGGCGAGATAGGCTGGGTCGATGAGGCCGTCCACCGGCACCTGAGAGGCCGCCGGGTCGGCGACGTAGCGCCGTGCATCCGCAAAGGCGAGGCGCATCGATTCAATGAAGAGGTGGTAGTCACCGGCGGAGAGGGGCGGGGAGGACGCGTCTTCGGCGGTGTCGTCCGTGGCGTCCGGGCGTGGTTCCCCTGCGCCGGCCCCGTGCTCGCCGCCGTGCGGGTGTTGCCCCACGCCACCGCGAACCGCAGCGTGAATCCCCAGGCCCATGAGGGCGGCAATACCTTGGCCGTTCGGCGGGCATTCCCAGACCGTGAAATCACCGTAGTCGACGCCTATGGGCGTGACCCACTCGCTGACATGCCGGGACAGGTCATCCCGGGAAAGAAGGCCACCAGCGGCCTTCACGGCGCGCACAATGCGATCAGCAATCCATCCGTCGTAGAAAGGTCGCGCCCCCTCATCGGCGAAGGCTTGGAGCGAGTCGGCGAGGGTCGGCAAGCGCACGACTTCGCCTGGGTAGGGGCCGCGGCCAGGGGCGCCCGTCTCCACCGCCGGGTTCTTCTCGGCGCTGGGGGTATTCGCCGCGCCGGCCGGGCGGGCGTCCGCCGCGGCGTCGAGCGGTGCCCCGGCGCGGGCGCGACCGCCCGGGTCGCTAAACGGGGCACTGCCAGGGGCGTTCGCGGCGCCGGCGCCCACCCCTCCGCCGCCGACCATCAGCTCGTGGCCGTGCTCGGTTTGGGAGAGCTGCTTCTCCGCGCCGCGGCGCCACCAGCCGCTGGTGTAGGGGGCCACCGGAAAGCCGTCGCGGGCCAGTCGGATTGCCGGGGCCATGAGGTCGGCGCGGGGGAGGTGACCGAAGGCGGCGTGGAGATCCTCCCAGGCGCGGGGCGCTCCGGGAACGGTCACGGTGTGGCCGTGGAAGTTCGGCAGCTCGCCGTCCTCTGCGACGCGGTGCGCCTCTTCTATGGTGAGGGCCGCCGGAGAGCGCCCCGAGCCGTTCAAACCGTAGAGCCGGGAAGAAGAAGCCTCATAGTAGAGAGCAAAGGCATCGCCCCCGAGGCCGGTCGAGCAGGGTTGGGTGACCTGCAGCGCCGCGGCGACGGCAACAGCCGCATCCGCGGCAGTTCCGCCGGCATCCAGGATCTGGAGGCCGATGCGGCTCGCCAGAGGCTGACTGGAGGCGACGGCGCCGCGGGTCGTGAGGACCGGGGAGCGGCGGGACTCGTAGGCATCAGTCGAGCGGAGGTGGAAGGGGGCGGCGGGGGTGTCGTCCGGGCAGGGATCGGGCGCAGCGCCGCCGGCGGGCGCGGGCCCGGGGGTGTCCACCGCCCCGGCGTTGTCCGCCCCCGCGCGCCGGATATGCCCTCCCCCGGCCGCGGTGGACCGCTGGGAGCCGGTGGCTCGAACATCGTCCTTGCTCATGCCGCCTCCTCTGCGTGAGCGTTCCGAAAGACGGTGCCCCGGAGGACGCCTGCCGTGGATAGCTGGAAGATGTGGTGGAAGACCAGGGGCAGAATGGCCATGGCCAGGAACTCCGGGCGGTCGGCAAAGTAGACGGTCAGAAGGGGCGCGCCTAAGGCGACGGTCTTCTGGGGCGCGGCAAAGAGGGCGGAGATGCGGTCTCCCCGGGGGAAGCCGAAGGCGAGCGAGCCGGAAAAGACCAGCGCCAGAAGGAGCCAGTGGGAGATGGCCAGGTAGAGAAAGGGCAGGCCCATGCGGGGCAGGTTGTCCAGGAAGGTCTGATTGGCCGCGGCGTTGGAGACGGTGAAGAAGACAATGAACAGGATCAGCGCGCTCTGCGCCTTGCGGAAGCGCCCGCCGTGGCGGTGGGCAAACATCGGCCTCAGACGGCGGAGCAGGTGCCCGACGAGGATGGGCAGAATCATGCGCCAGCCCAAGCCGCCGAGGATGCCCAGGAGCTCTTCCGGCGGCAGGGCGGCTCCGCTTCCCCGGAGGAGGAGGGAGAGGAGCAGCGGCGAGATGATGATGCCGAGAATGTTGGCCAGCGCCGCGTTGAACATGGTCGCCACGACGTTTCCGCCCGAGACCTGCGTGAAGACCGTGCAGCTCGTAATGGTGGTCGGCAAGACCGCGACCGCGTAGAGGCCCGTCGTGACCAGGGGGCCGAAGGGCTTCCCCAGGAGCTCGAGCGTTCCCACGACGTAGGCCGGCACGACCAGAAAGATAAAGGCTTGGATGTAGAGGTGGAGGCGGTAGTTGGTGACGCCGCGGCGGATCGCCTCCGCCGGGAGGGTGAAGCCCGTCGACAGGAAAATGAGAATAATGACGATGTCCGCAGTCACGCCGCCGGGATTCACGGCGCGCCCGAATCCTGAGACCGCAAAGCCGAGAGCCAGGGCGGCAAAGAGCCCCAAGATGAACCACTGTCTGCGGAGGAATGTCAGCACTGCCGGGCCCTTTAGTCGGAAAGTCCGCTCAGTGTATATTTGGTCTGTGGCGACTATCAAGGAGTGGGCCGACCGCGTCACCGCCTCGGTGGAGGGCGCGTTCTACGGAAAACGAGAGGTAATCGAGCAGCTCCTGGTTGCCCTCCTGGCGCGGGGCCACGTCCTGATCGAGGACATTCCCGGCGTCGGCAAGACCATTCTGGCGCGCTCCCTGGCCGCAAGCATTCGCGCGAGCTTCTCCCGCATCCAATGCACCCCGGACCTGCTGCCGGCGGATGTCTTGGGCGTCTCCGTCTACAGCCCGAAGGATCAGGAGTTCCACTACAAGGAGGGGCCGATCCTCTCCAACTTCCTCTTGGTCGATGAGCTCAACCGCGCCACCCCGCGCACGCAATCGGCGCTCTTGGAGGCCATGGGAGAGGGCCAGATCACGACAGATGGAGTGCGCCGGCCCCTGCCCGATCCCTTCTTTGTCATGGCCACCGAGAACCCGGTTGAGTTCGAAGGCACCTTTCCGCTGCCCGAGGCGCAGAAGGACCGCTTCCTCATGAGCATTGCAATCGGCTACCCGGAGGCCGACGTGGAAGCGCAGATCCTCGAGAGCCAGCGCCGCATTTCCCACCCCCTCGAGGACGTGGGCGCCGTCGGCGATACCGAGCAGCTCCGGGCACACCAGGAGCAGGTCGTCGAGATCCACGTCGAGGACTCGGTTCGCGACTACATGGTGGCCCTGGTCAACGCCACCCGCAGCCACAGCGCCACCACCGCCGGCGTCTCTCCCCGGGGCAGCCTGGCCCTCTACCGCAGCGCCCAGGCGCGAGCCGCACTGCAGGGCCGCGACTACGTCACCCCTGACGATGTCAAAGCCCTCGCCCCCGCCGTCTTTGCCAAACGCTTGATCCTCACACCCTCCGCGGAGATCCGCGGGGTCACCGCGGAGCGGGTTATCGGCGAGGTACTCGAATCGACCCGGGTGCCGGTGTTCAAGCAGGAGTAGGAGGCTGGGCGGAACGCGGCGCCCGGACGTGCGCCCGCGCCGTGACGACACTCTAGGAGGCCGGCCGTGCCAATCGGCTTTCTCTCATTTCTTGCCGCCCTGGCCTTCCTCTTCATTCCCTCCTGGCCCGTCCAGTGGGCCGCGGTCTTCTGGCTGGCCGTCGTCGTCCTCTCGTGGATGTACCGCGAGGTCCTTCGCCTCAACCTGCACGTGGCGCGACGGGAGGAGCGCATTGCCACCTTCCGCCACCAGGACTGCCGCGTGGACATCGACGTGCGAAACGGCTCCTTCCTGCCGGTGCCCATGCTGGCCGTCACCGACAGCACCGGCACCCTCTACGATGCGGATGAAAGCGCCTTCCTCATTGCCCTCAAACCCTGGGAACGCCGCCGCCTCTCCTACCCGGTCCGCGGCCACGTCCGCGGCCGCTACCCCCTCGGCCCCATCCAGATCCGCACCGCCGACCCCCTAGGCCTCTTCCCACTAGAGATCGATGTCGATGCTCCCGCCCGCGTCCTGGTCTATCCGCGGATCCTGCAAATCGGGGTGGCGCGGCGCGGCGGCGTTGCCGGCGGTTCGGTGCACACGTCCCGGACCCTCCAGGAGGACACGAGCCGCTTTCGCTCGCTGCGCGACTACAGCCCGGGGGATGAGACGCGCCGTATCAGCTGGAAGGCGAGCGCCCGGCAGGGGGCGCTCAAGACCGTTGACTACCTGCGCACGGTAACCGTCCCGGCCCTGGTGCTCCTGAACCTGGGCCAGGAGCACTACCAGGAGCGCCAGCGACACCGCGCCGTCGAGCGGGCAATCGAGATTGCCGCAAGCCTTACCGTGAAGGCCGCCGAGCACGGCCAACCCGTCGGCCTGATCTGCAACGGCCGCCTGGAATCCGGTCCCTGCCCCGTCCTGCCCGTCCGCCACGGCTACGCCCACACCGTCGCCGTGCTGGAAGTGCTCGCGGAGGTGGCCATGCGGTCGGCGGGTCCGACCGCCGGCGCGGCCGCTGTCCCGGCCCCGGCCGGCCCCGGCGCCG
>CAYFWA010000454.1:0-6074 GCA_964346625.1 uncultured Myxococcales bacterium | reverse complement strand
AGGTCGATGAGGTCGATGAGGTCGATGAGGTCGATGAGGTCGATGAGGTCGATGACGAGCGGGTCCGCACCGCGCTGGAGATCGGCGTGCTGTGCAGCAACGCCGAGCTGGACTCCGAGGAGGATGGAGAGCAAGACGGGACGGGGGATCCGCTGGAGGTGGCCCTGCTGGCCGCGGGCCAGCGCCGGGGGATGACCCGGAGCGGCCTCCTGGAACGCTACCCCGAGCGGCGAGAGGTGGCCTTCGAACGGGAGACCAAGCGGATGGCCACCTACCACGCGGTTGGGGACCGGCTGCGGGTAGCGGTGAAGGGCGCCCCGGAGGTGGTGCTGGGACGCTGCGAGCGGGTGCTCACGGCGGAGGGCGAGGCGCCCCTTGAGGAGGAGTCGAGGGCGCGCTGGGAGTCCCTCAACCAGGAGCTCGCCACGGACGGGCTGCGGGTGCTGGCCCTGGCGCAAAAATACGTGGATGACGTGGAGGCCGACCCGGACGAGGGCTTGACCCTGGTGGGCTTGGTGGGGCTGGTAGATCCCCCCCGCGCCGAGGTGCGCGCGTCGCTGCGCGCCTGCCACGAGGCCGGAATCCAGGTGGTGATGGTCACCGGCGACCAGCCCGCCACCGCCGAGCACGTGGGACGGGCCGTGGGGCTGGTGGCGGAGGGCACCCGGGCGGTGCCGGGAGAGGCGCTGCGGGATCCGGAGCCGATGGACGACCGCGAGCGCGCGCGGCTGCGCCGCACGCCCATCTTCGCCCGGGTGGAGCCCGAGCAGAAGCTGAACCTGGTGTCCCTGCACCAGCGCGCCAACCGCATCGTGGCCATGACGGGTGACGGGGTCAACGACGCCCCGGCGCTCAAGAAGGCCGACATCGGCGTGGCCATGGGGCAGCGCGGCACCCAGGTGGCCAAGGAGGCCTCCAAGATGGTGCTGCAGGACGACGCCTTCGACACCATCGTCACGGCGGTGGCCCTCGGGAGGGCCATCTTCGAGAACATCCGGCGCTTCACCGTCTACCTGCTGTCGGGCAACGTGGGGCAGCTCCTGCTCATCGGCGTGGCGGTGGGGGCTGGGCTCCCCCTGCCCCTTTTGCCCCTGCAGATCCTGTATCTGAACCTGGTCAATGATGTGTTCCCGTCCCTGGCCCTCGGGCTCGGCGAGGGGGACGATTCCCAGATGCGCGAGGCCCCACGGCCCGCCGACGAGCCCATCCTCACCCGGACCCTGTGGGCGGCGATCCTGGCCTGGGGCGTGCTCATCGCGGCGCCGGTGCTCGGGGCCTTCTGGCTGGCCCGGGCGAGCCTAGGCTACTCCCGGCTGGAGGCCATGACCCTCACCTTTCTCACGATCTCCATCGGCCGGCTCTGGCACGTGTTCAACATGCGCTCGCCGCGCTCGGGCCTGCTCCGCAACGACATCTCGCGCAACCGTTGGGTCTGGGGCGCCATCGGGCTGTGCCTCGTGCTGTTGGGGGTGGCCCTATATGTGCCCGGCATCTCCACCGCGCTGCGCACCCGCCCCCCCGACGCCGCTGGCTGGCTCCTGGTGCTGGGTGCGAGCCTGGTGCCCGTGGCCGTGGGGCAGGCGTGGCTCGGGGTCCGTCGGGTCCTGCTCGGCCGCCAGGAGGCGGGCGAGGAGCCCGCCGCTGCGCCCGGACCCGGCCCGGCCCGGCAGCAGGACGGTTGAAGCGAGCCCCCACTTTCCGAGGCCCACTTTCCAGCGGAGCTGGCCTGGCCCGACACCCGCAGAGCGGAAGCGAGCCCTCACTTCCCAGAGGGATCCAGGCAGACCGTGGGCAGATCCTGGTCCCAGGCGACGTCGCCCCCGCCGTCGAGCAGGTTGGCATAGCGCGCCGCGGCGAACAGCAGGTCAGAGGCGCGGTTGACGAACCGCAGCACCCGGGCGTCCACCGCTTCGCAGGCGTCGAGGGCCACCAGGGACCGCTCGGCCCGCCGGCACACCGTGCGGGCGACGTGCAGCAGGGCCGCGGCCCGCGAGCCCCCGGGGAGCACGAAGACCCGCAGGGGGCCGGCGCGCCCATCGTAGGCGTCGATGGTGGACTCCAGGCTCGCCACGTCCTCGTCGGTGATCCCCGGCGGCGTGAAAGACAGCTCCGCGCGCGGGGGCGTGGCCACGTTGGAGGAGCAGTTGTAAAGCCGGTGCTGCAAAAAGGTGAGCCCCTCGCGCAAAAGGGGATCCTCCACGAAGGCGACGGCGGCCCCGACCCAGGAGTTGGCCTCGTCCACGGTGCCGTAGGCCTCCACGCGCAGCGCGTCCTTGGAGACCCGGGTGCCGTCCACCAGGGAGGTCTCGCCCCGGTCGCCCTTGCGGGTGTAGATGCTCGACTTGGTTGGATTGGACATGCGGATTATCCTGCTCGAGCCTACATGTTGCGCCGGTACTGGCCTCCCACCTCGTACAGGGCGCCCGAGAGCTGGCCGAGGGTGCAGACCTTGGCCGCCTCCATCATCACCTCGAACAGGTTCTGGTTTTCCACCGCCGCCTTGCGCAGCTCCGCCAGGCGGGCCTCGGCGGCCACGGCGTTGCGCTGCTGGAAGGCATCGCGGCTGGCGATGGCGAGCTCCCGCTCCTCCGTGGTGGAGCGGCGCACCTCCCCGGGCACCAGCGTGGGGGAGCCCTTGGGGTCCAGGAAGGTGTTGACCCCCACCAGGGGGTAGCTCCCGTCGTGCTTGCGGGTCTCGTAGTACAGGGACTCCTCCTGGATCTTGGAGCGCTGGTACATCCGCTCCATGGCGCCCAGCACGCCGCCGCGCCGGGCGATGGAGCGGAACTCCTCGAGCACCGCCTCCTCCACCAGATCCGTGAGCTCCTCGATGATGAACGCCCCCTGCAGGGGGTTCTCGTTCTTGGCCTCGCCGAGCTCCTTGTTGATGATGTGCTGGATGGCCAGGGCCCGCCGCACGCTCTCCTCGGTGGGCGTGGTGATGGCCTCGTCGTAGGCGTTGGTGTGCAGGGAGTTGCAGTTGTCGAAGATGGCGTACAGCGCCTGCAAAGTGGTGCGGATGTCGTTGAACCCGATCTCCTGGGCGTGCAGCGAGCGCCCCGAGGTCTGGATGTGGTATTTGAGCTTCTGGGACCGCTCGTTGCCGCCGTACTTGTGCTTCATGGCCTTGGCCCAGATGCGCCGCGCCACCCGGCCCAGCACCGCGTACTCCGCGTCCATGCCGTTGGAGAAGAAGAACGACAGGTTCGGCGCGAAGTCGTCGATGTGCATCCCCCGCGACAGGTAGTACTCCACGTAGGTGAAGCCGTTGGCCAGGGTCAAGGCGAGCTGCGTGATGGGGTTCGCCCCGGCCTCGGCGATGTGGTAGCCGGAGATGGACACGGAGTAAAAGTTCCGGATGTCGTGCTCGATGAAGTACTTTTGGATGTCCCCCATCATCTTGAGGGCGAACTCGGTGGAGAAGATACATGTGTTCTGGGCCTGGTCCTCCTTGAGGATGTCGGCCTGCACCGTGCCCCGCACCCGACACACCGTGTCGGCCTTGATCTTCTCGTAGGTCTCGCGCTCGAGCACCTCGTCTCCCGTGACCCCCAGCAGCATCAGGCCCAGCCCGTCGCTGCCCTCGGGCCAGGGGCCGTTGTAGCGCGGCCGCTCCACGCCCTTTTCGCGGTAGATGGCCTCGATGCGCTCCTGTACCTCTTTTTCTTTGCCCTGCTGTTGAATCCAGCGCTCGCACTGCTGATCGATGGCGGCGTTGAGGAAGAAGCCGAGCATCATTGGAGCCGGCCCGTTGATGGTCATGGACACCGAGGTGGTGGGGTCCGAAAGATCGAAGCCGGAGTAGAGCTTCTTGGCGTCGTCGATGGAGGCAATGGACACCCCCGAGTTGCCGATCTTGCCGTAGATGTCCGGGCGATGGTCCGGATCGTTGCCATAGAGCGTCACCGAGTCGAAGGCCGTGGACAGCCGGTTCACCCCGATGCCGCCGGCCAGCAGGTGAAACCGCCGGTTGGTCTTTTCGGGCCCGCCCTCGCCGGCGAACATCCGCGCCGGGTCCTCGCCCACCCGTTTGAGGGGGAACACCCCCGCGGTGTAGGGGTAGTGCCCCGGCGCGTTCTCCTGGCCGAGCCAGGTGAGCAGGTCCCCCCAGTCGTGGTACCGCGGCAGCACCACCTTGGGGACTCGGGTGTGCGAGAGGGTCTCGTGGTACAGGTCCTGCTCGATGACCTTGTCACGGACCTGGAAGGTGTAGTGGCTGGCCCGGTAGCGCTTCACCATGTTCGGCCAGTCCTGCAAGAGCGCCTTGTGGTCCGCGTCGAGTCGATCCTCGAGCTCCTGGTAGGACTTGACCAGGTCCTGCAGGTACTCCGGCTCCTCGGTGGTGGACTGCACCACCCGCACCACGTCCTCGCAGTTCTCCTCGGTGATCTCCAGGGTGGGTTTGCCGATGTTGGCCCGCAGCATCTCGATGACGCCCGAGAGCTGGTACAGCCGCCGCGCGAGGGTGGCCTGCTCCTGCAGCCGCGCGTCGCACTGCTGGTTGTTGTCGGCGATCTCGGCCAGGTAGCGCACGCGGCTGGGGGGGATCACGTAGTTCGCGTCGGAGCGATGAAGTGGCAGATCGGTGCGGGACTCGAGGTCCACGCGGGTCCGGTCGGCGATGGCCGCCACCACCTTCTTGTACAGGAGGTTGGTCCCCGGATCGTTGAAGTTCGAGGCCACCGTGCCGTAGATGGGGAGCTCCTCGTCGGCGGCGTCGAGCTCGAGGTGGTTGCGCTTGTACTGCTTGCGGACGTCGCGCATGGCGTCCAGCGACCCGCGATGATCGAACTTGTTGATGGCGATGAGATCGGCAAAGTCCAGCATGTCGATCTTCTCGAGCTGGGTGGCCGCGCCGTAGTCGGCGGTCATCACGTACAGCGCCACGTCGCAGTGCTCGGTGATCTCGGTGTCGGACTGGCCGATGCCCGAGGTCTCCACGATCACGAAGTCGAAGCCCGCCGCCTTGCAGATGTCGATGGCGTCCTGCACGTGGCGCGACAGCGCCAGGTTGGACTGCCGGGTGGCCAGCGACCGCATGTAGACGCGATCGTCTTCGATGGCGTTCATCCGGATGCGATCCCCCAGCAGGGCCCCGCCGGTCTTGCGCTTGGAGGGGTCCACGCTGACGATGGCCACGGTCTTTTGCGGGAAGTCGATCAGGAACCGGCGCACCAGCTCGTCCACCAGCGAGGACTTGCCCGAGCCCCCGGTGCCGGTGATGCCCAGCACGGGGACGGTGCGGTCCGCGAAGCGGGACTGCACGTCCTCGCGCACGTCGGCGTAGGCCTCCGGGTGGTTCTCGGCGATGGTGATGAGCTTGGCCAGGGCCCGCGGCGCGTCCGGCGCGATGGCCTCGAGCCAGGGCGCGGCGGGGGGCTCCGCGGCCGGGAAGTCGCTGCCCCGGATCACGTCGTCGATCATGCCCTGCAGCCCCATGGAGCGCCCGTCGTCCGGCGAGTAGATCCGGGCGACGCCGTAGTCGTGCAGCTCCTTCGCCTCCTCGGGCAGGATCGTGCCGCCGCCGCCGCCGAAGATCTTGATGTCCGCCTCGGCCTGCTGCAAAAGATCGTACATGTACTTGAAGTACTCCACGTGACCGCCCTGATAGGAGGTGGCCGCGATGGCCTGGGCGTCCTCCTGGATGGCGCACCGCACGATCTCGGCCACGCTGCGGTTGTGGCCCAGGTGGATCACCTCCGCGCCGGAGGCCTGGATGATCCGCCGCATGATGTTGATGGCCGCGTCGTGCCCGTCGAAAAGCGACGTGGCGGTGACGATGCGAACGTGGTGCTTCGCCTCGTAGGTCTGGGGCTTGGGCTGGGTCTGGGTCTGGGGCTTGGGCTCGGGCTCGGGCATGGTATGCATCCTGACGGCGTTGTCTGGGTTCGTGACTCGGTCCCCTTGTCCCTAACCCAACCCACGGCTCAAGACAACCGGATCGTGGTGGGGCGCGGCACGATTGCCCCGGGGGCCGGGACGGCCTGGCCCCAGTGATACTCCTCGTGCTAGGTTGCATCTGGCTTCAACTGGCTTCAACTGGCTTCAACTGGCTTCAACTGGCTTCAACTGGC
>CAYFWA010000453.1:4813-6081 GCA_964346625.1 uncultured Myxococcales bacterium | reverse complement strand
ACCCTCTGCGGTTCAACCCCCGCCGCCGCTGACCGGTTCCCCTTTTGCAGGCTTGATGCCCGACGCCGTTTCGGGGCAAAATGCTCTCTTCGCGATGGTCTCGGCAAAAAAAGGGCACGGCGCATGCAATCCGACAGCGACAGGCAGTACAAAGGCATCGAGATCCTGGTCTGCGACTCGGACGCCTCGGTGCGCTCCGGTCTCAACGACCTGCTGGTGGAAAAGGGCTTCGTGGTCACCGCCACCGACAACATCGAGGTGGCCATGGAGCTGATCATGACCAAGTTCTTCGCCGCGGTGCTCTGTGATCTGGACACCCCGGAGTTCGACCAGGGCCTGGAGGTGGTGCGCACGGTGGTGGAGCACAGCCCCGCCACCACGGCCATCGTGCTCAGCCCGCGCAAGGGCTGGGAGGCGGCCGTGGCCGCCTTTCGGGCCGGTGCCTCGGATATCGTGTACAAGGACCGCGAGCAGGTGGCCTACCTCACCGAGCAGGTGGTGGCCAGGGCGAAGGAGTGGAAGCGGCAGCGAAATCGCGACGAGCTGCTGCGCAAGATGGAAGAGGTGCACGAGGAGTTTTTGCGTCGCATGCGTGAGATGTACAAGGACGTGGTGGATATCCAGGACCGCCTGCAGGGGCGGGACGTGCTCGCGTCCTTCAAGCTGCCCGAGTGCCGGGTGCTCGTGGTGGACGAGGCCCCCGAGATGCACGAGGGGCTCACGCAGGCCTTTGCCGAGCGCGACGACGGCTGGATCTTCGGCGCCGCGCAATCCGGTGGGGAGGCCCTCGACATCGGGGGCCGGGAAAAATACCACATCGTCATGGTCAAGGACTCACTGCCGGACCTGCCGGCCTCCATGGTGACCTCCACCCTGCGCGCCCAGTCGCCCGAGACCATCTACCTGGTCTACGGGACCCCGGGCAGCCCCGAGGCCAAGGTCAACATCGCCGAAGCCGACCGCACCGTGGAGCTGCTCGACTCCTTCGAGGAGGTGGCCCAACTCGCCGGTCGGCTGGACGAGCTGCGCGAAGGGTTCAAAAAGAAGGCCGAGGAGCGGCGCTACCTGCAGTCGTTCCGCTCCTCGCAGTTCGACTTCCTCAAGAAGTTCGCCGAGCTCAACAAGGAGCTCCAGCACGCCAAAAAGGCGATGGCCACCCGGCAGGCCGGCTGACCCGCCGCCGGGGCGCCGCAGCGCCGCGGCACCCCGCCCTCCCTTCCACCACGATCCTCGCTACCGCAGGCGTCCGGCGACCGCACAACCCCGGC
>CAYFWA010000453.1:0-4713 GCA_964346625.1 uncultured Myxococcales bacterium | reverse complement strand
CGGCCTCCGCAAGCGCCCGGCCTCCGCACAACCCCGGCCTCCGCACAACCCCGGCGACCGCACAACCCCGGCCTCCGCACAACCCCGGCCTCCGCAGGCGCCCGGCTACAGCAGGATACCGCCGCCAGAGACCGAGGCGTCCGGGGCCAACGGAATCGCCGGCTGGGGGCGGGCGTCGGGGGTCGGGGCCACCCGCCGTGCAGGCGGCGCCCCTGCGTCCACCGTCGCGTCGGACGATCCCGTCGCATCCGGCGCGGTCCCGGGCCGCGGCAGCGGGGGGGACGGGGACGAGGGCACGGCCACCCGCGTGGGCGGCCGGGGGGGCGGCGGCGCCCGTCCCTTCTTGATCCGCTCGAGCAGATGATCCACCAGCCCCAGCACCCGATCCACCTCGTCTACCGACACGCCCTGGCCCTGTTTCTCGGCCCGCTTGCGGGCCCGCGCGAACAGCCGCCGGATCTGCAGCAGTGACTTGCGCACGTCCCCCAGCCGGAGCTGACCCTCGCGCAGGTCCAGCGCGCCGCGCTGCGATTCGAGCCGCCGGCGCGCCTTCTTGTCGCCGCGGGCGAGCACCAGACCCTGGGTGACCAGCCGCCGGGCCTCCTCGAGCTCCTCGAGCTCGTCCACGTGGCGCCGCCGCTTCACCTCGGCTAGCACGAGCTGCAAGAGGCTGCGCTGCAGCTCGTGCTCGGAGGCCAGCTCCTGGGCCTCGCACTGGGTCTCGGGGCCCAGCGGGACGGCCCGGTACTGCGGGCCGGAGAGCGCCTTGTGACCGAAGGGCCACGGGAAGCCGCGGCCTTGATGAGCCTCCGCCGCGGAGCCCTCGCATACCAGGAAATAGCGAGAGCCGTTGTACTCCCCCAGCAGCACGAACACCACCACCGCCACCAGAATCAGGATGCCGAGCAGGGCCCACCAGGGGGGGCGCCGCAGCGGCGAGGGCGGCAGATCCGGCAGCTCCGCGAGCTCCTCGTCGCTCAAGCCCGACAGCTCGTCCAGCGACGCCACCCGCCGCCCCGCGCGTCGGCTCTCACCCCGGCTTTTGCGCGAGGTCGCGGCCTGCTCCGCGTCATCCTCGGAGCCCCGGAGATCCAGCTCGTCCTCCTCCCCATCTCTGTCCCTCTGTCGATTGCGGGTCTTGTCCTTCTTCGTGTCCCTTTTCGTGTCCCTTTTCGTGTCCCTTTTCGTGTCCCCTTTCCAATCCCTACCCCAATCTTTGTCTCGCTCTCGCTCTCGCTCTCGAGCCCGCTCTCGCTCTCGCTCTCGATCCCGCTCTCGATCCCGCTCTCGATCTCTGTCCCGAGCTTTGTCTCTATCCCTGCGGTCCGAAACGTCGGAACCTCGACCCTCCGAACCTCGACCCTCCGAACCTCGACCCTCCGAACCTCGACCCTCCGAACCTCGACCCTCCGAACCGGAGCCGGCCTCGTCGCGTGGGGCCCCGGAGTCGTCACCGGGGCCGCGGGTGCGGTCCTCGCCTCTGCCCATGGGGGGAGATCATAAGCCAGCCCCGCCCCGAGGGCCAACTTGTTGGCGACCCGGCACGCAGGGCGCAGAGTGGGACCCGTGGAAATTTGCTCGCCTGGCTCGATGGCACTATTGTAGTCTCGTAACTTGGTATTTGAATGGCGAGGAAACCGCAACCCCTGGATCTGCAAGGAGATCGATGACAACCCCCTCCCGCATCGGCCTCTGGGTGATCGGCCTCTGGGTGATCGGCAGCTTGCTGTTGCCCGCCGCCGGGAGCGCCGCGCCGGGTGCCGACGCCTCGCGCAGCCACGCGCGGTCGGCGCCGCGACACGGCCAGGCTGCGCCCGCGCAGCCGAACCGCCGCGCCGACCAGAGACGTCCCCCACCCCGTCGGCCACGGGCCCGGGTGAGCACGGGGGAGTACGGCGGCGTGACGCCGGGGCTTCCCCGCATGCCGCGCATCCGCTTGCCACGAAACGCCCGGCGCCACTGCTACCTCACCTGGACCGGCTTTCAGCTCACCCCGCGGGGCTCCCGGCTCTTTCTGCAGTTCAACCGCCGCCCGGCCTACAAGCTGCTGCACCACGACGGGCGTCTCGTGCTGGCGCTGCCCGGCTGTCGCGTGGGCCACTGGAACAACCTGCGCCCCCTGGTCACCCGCTACTTCGACACCCCGGTGCTCCGCGCGGACGTGCGCCGCCGGCGCCGCGGCAAGCTGCGGTTTCGGATCCACTTGCGACGGCCCATCAAGCCCCGCATCCAGGTGGTGCAGCTTCAAAAGTGGTACTATCTGTTCGTGACGTTCCGTCACCCCCACCGGGGCCCTCGCCGCTTTCGCCGGGGCAACCAGGCAGCGGCGAAACCGAAGCCAGGACAAAAGCCAGGACAAAAGCCAGGACAAAAGCCAGGACAAACCCGCCCGCGACGCCGGCCGAAGCGACAACCGCCGCGACGGCCTCCAGCCACGGGCCCAACGCCGCCATGACCCGCGCCCGGGGGCAACCGCAGGAAAACCGCAGGCGCCGTACGGATGCACCTCGCGGCGCCCGCCCGCGGCGACACCAGCCCGTCGCCCCCCCCCCGGCCCCCCGAGATGATATAATGCCCGGGTACCGCAAGCGCTTGGAGCTGAGATCATGAGCAAAACGTCAAGGTTGGCATTCGCGCTGCTCCCCATCGCCCTGCTCGTCGGCTGCGGAGACGACGGATACGACGATCCGCCGATCAACAGCAACGACGCCTTCGTTTTGCCCGACGTCCAGGACGCCGCGCCGGACGTCCAGGTCCTGCCCGATCGGATCATCAACCCCGAGGGACCCACCATCCAGATCCAGCAGCCCCAACCCCTCGACGTGCTCGCCTCCGGACAGGTCACGGTCAAGGCACTGGTCACCGATCCCGACGGGGTGGACAGCGCCACGGTGCGCGCGATTTTGCCCGGCGACCTCACGTTCACCCTCAACCGTACCGGTCAGATGCAGGATCAGTTCGCCGGCATCGTAGACCTCCGCTCACAAGCCAGCGGCAACCTGACCATCATCGTGGAGGCCAGCGACTCTTTGGAGAACGTGAACCAGGAGCAGGTAGACGTGATCCGGGACACCGGGCCAGTGGTGGACTTCATCTCCCCCGACGATGGCGAGCGGTACGCCGGCTCGGTGAACCTCGTGTTCGAGGTCCGCGACCCCAACGGCGTCAAGGAGAGCTCGATGTACGCCCGCATCGGCCAGGTGGATTTGCCACTGGTCAAGCAGGACGAGGACGCCAACCACGGCGACCAGCCGCAGTGGATCCTCTACTCGTCCGAGATCATCTTCGACGATGCGATGTTCGACCCCCGGCTGGTGGGGCAGCAGCAGGTCGTGGTGGGCGCGGAGAACATCGTCAACAGCGTCTCTTCCACCAGCACCGTGACCTTCATCGTGGACAGCGAGGGCCCGGTCATCCAGGTGACGACCCCCCAGCCCGGCCAGATCGTGGGCGGAATCGTCACCATCGAGGCGAACATCCAGGACAGCGCCGGCGTGCTGGAGACGTCGGTGGTGGCGGTGCTCGGGCACAACTCGGTGGAGTACGAGGTGCCGCTGGCCTCCTCGGGGGGGGGCGGCCCCTTCGTGGGCACCTTTGACACGAGCGCCTTCCCGCGCAACTGGGTGTTCCCCTCCATCTCGGTGCGCGCCGCCGACCAGCTCAACAACGAGAGCGAATACGGGTTCCTGGTGGCTCTGGACAACACCGCCCCCATCTGCAGCCTCGACCCGCCGGCGTCGCTCTTCTTGACCCGGGAGGCATCCACCGGCGGCGCCTGGGAGTGCTCCATCCCATTTGATCCCGTGGGCGCCGGCGTGCCGGACGACCTGGAGCGGGTCCCGCAGGTGTTTTTCCTTCGAGCGCGGATCGAGGACAACGGCAACTTCGCCGTGGGCCTGATGCAGCAGCCGCTGTCGCTGGTGGACCCCGCCACCACGCGGCTCTACGTGCTCGATGACACCAGTCAACCGCTGGTGGTGGACACCAACGGCGACGGCTACTGCGACGAGATCAACCCGGCGCTGATCCCCAGCACCAACCCCCAGTCCACCCAGGAGGTGTTGGTCCTGGACCTCGACTCCATCGGGCCCGGGATCAGCGCTGACTACCGCCCCCCGTCGCTGGCCACGCAGGACTACCTCGGCTACACCCCCACCCTGCCCGCCGGCTGCGACCAGTGGGGCGTGGAGACCGACGCCCCCGACGCGCTGTGCGTCGCCGTGGAAAACGACGGGGGCTCCGGCATCCCCATGTTCGGGGCGGTGTTCTACACCATCAGCAGAGACGAGCCGGCCATCTACTCGCTGCCCATCGTGGACGAGTCCAGCCCGCTGTTTTGCGCGGGCCATCAGTTCGACGCCCTGGCCAACAACATCTCCGAGGGCTGGACCTGCGCCGCCGTCCGCGCGGTGGACAACGTGGGCAACGTCGGCATCTCCGCCCCCCTGCGCTTCTTCATCGACTACACCTCCGACGGCGCCCCCCCCTACAACACCGCCGACGCCCCGGGCTGCACCGGCACCTGGGACCCGATCAGCCAGGTCGCCGACCCCTCCTCCCCCTGCATCTTCGACACCGCCCTGCAGCAGTTCCGCGCCAACCAGGTCCGGCGCGAAGAGTAGCGCTTCCCTACGCCCTACCCGATCCCCCGGGACGATCGGGACGATCGGGACGATCGGGACGATCGGGACGATCGGGACGATCGGGACGATC
>CAYFWA010000452.1:5386-6086 GCA_964346625.1 uncultured Myxococcales bacterium | reverse complement strand
AGCACCGGCCAGATCTCCCCGGTGGCCCCCTGGCGCAACGTGGAGATCTGGCCGGTGCTCCACGGCGTGCTCGAGCTCGCGGTGGCCCTGCGCCAGCGCCTGCTGTCAGCGCCCCCGGCCTGCGTGGCGGTGGAGCTGCCCGAGACCCTGCAGCGAGCCGTGCTGCGCGGAGTGGACCGGCTGCCCTACCTGTCCATGGTGCACTACGAGGGCACCTCCGGGCCGGTGTACGTGCCCGTGGAGCCCACCGACGCCATCATGGAGGCCCTGCGCTTCGCCCTGGAGCGCGACCTGCCGCTGGCCCTGGTGGATCGGGACGTGGAAAGGTACCCGCTTTTGCACCAGCACGTGCCCGACCCCTACGCCATCCGGCGGGTGGGCTACCAGGCCTATGTCCAGGCGTACCTCTACCATCCGCCCCGCCCACAGGACGCGGAGTGGGTCGAGGATCTCGACGCTGAGCGGGATGGGGAGCCTCCGAGGGGGGACACCGCGCCGGCACCCGAGGGCGGCGACGCCGCGGGTGCCCGGGGCATCCACCTGGTGAGCCCCGACTCCGAGCCGACACCCGGGGTATCGGACCCGGCGACGAGCGGGAGCACCGCGGATGCCATCGAGGACGACGCCACCGACGACGACGACGGGATTGCGGCCGTCGACGGAAAGGCGGCCGTCGACGGAAAGGCAACCGTCGACGGAA
>CAYFWA010000452.1:0-5286 GCA_964346625.1 uncultured Myxococcales bacterium | reverse complement strand
AAGCAACCGTCGACGGAAAAGCAACCGTCGACGGAAAAGCAACCGTCGACGGAAAAGCAACCGTCGACGGAAAGGCGGCCGTCGACGGAAAGGCGGCCGTCGACCCGCGGATGGACGCCTTTCGGGAGGCGCGGCGCCGGGCCGCCGCCGAGGACGCGCTGCGGGAGGCCACCATGGCCTACCACCTGCAGCAGCTCTCCGAGGCCCACGAGTCCGTGGTGTTCGTCTGCGGCCTGGACCACGCCGCCGGGGTGCGCGCGGCCCTGGAGACGCCCCAGGTGCGCCCCATCGGCCGGCTGCGCCGCGACGGAGTGCTCACCTACGCCCTGGACGCCGAGGCGAGCCGGGAAGTCACCGGCGAGACCCCGTACCTGATGGAGGCCTACGAGGCCTGGCGCGCCACCGACGCCCCGGAGGATCCCCCGGATCGCACCGAGGCGCAGCTCGGGCTGCTGCAGCGCGCCCGGCAGCGGCACCGGGAAAACAGCCGGGAGGAGGTGGGGCTGGGGACCCTGGCCACCCTGCGGCGCTTCTCGCGCAACTACGCGCTGGTGGAGGGGCGGCTGGCGCCCGACTTCTACCAGCTCCTGGTGGCCTCCCGCGGCGCGGTGAACGACAACTACGCCTACGAGGTCTGGGACCTGGGCACCGCCTACGCGCACCAGGAAAAATCCCCGTCGCTGCCCACCATCGCGCCGAGCATCGAGGACCTGTATCGCTACAGCCGCACCATCCGGTTCCACCGGACCATCAAGCGCCGCCGGCGCCGGCTGCGGTCGGTGGCCGGGGAGCGCAAGCGCGAGGAGCGCCCCGGCCAGTGGAAGGAGCAGTGGAACCCGGGCTTCATCTGCTCGCATCCCCCCGAGGACTTCGTGGTGGAGTCCTACGGCGCCTTCCTGATGAAAAAGGCGCGCAAGCTGCTTTCCGAGGAGGCGAGCCACACCCAGCCCTTTTCCACCTCGCTGCTCGACGGCATCGACGTGCGCGAGACGGTGCGCAACTGGCACGAGGGGCGCATCTACGTGCGCGAGCACCAGCCCGTGCGCGGCAAGGTCGGGGCGGTGGTGATGATCTTCGACCCGGACGACGGCCCCGAGCCCCGCTACCCCTGGACCCTCACCTGGCAGGGGGAGCACGAGCAGGAGTCCGACATGGCTTTCTACGCCACGGCCGCGGGAGAGCAGCTCGTGGGGCCGGGCATCTCCCGCTGCGAGTACGGCGGGTTTTTACTGTCCTACCCCCCGGGCCGCATGTTCTCCGTCTGGCGAGATCCCTTCTTCAACCGCGCCCGCACCAAGGCCGAGCGGCTGCTGCTGGCCGCCATCGACTACTGCCTCGAGCCCTACATCGTCTACGTGGCGGCCGAGCCGCCGCGCGCCTTCCTCAAGACCGTGGCCGCCCGCTTCGGCCACCGGATCTTCTATCTGCCCATCGGCCAGCTCTCCCCGGTGACCCTGCGGCAGGTGCGCGTCTTCCACGTGCTGGAGGGCCACCACGTGCGGGAGCACGCCAAGGACTACATCTACTGAAACGAAGAAAGCAATCGGGTCAGCCCGGCTCCCCCACCACGATCCGGGCGTCCACGGCGAAGCAGCCCTCGGGGGTGGCCACCACCGGGTTGAGATCGAGCTCGGACACCCGCGGGTGCTCCTCCGCGATGACAGACAGGGCCCGCAGCAGGCCGTAAATCGCCGCGCGATCCACCGGCGCGGCCCCCCGCGCCCCGGCGAGCAGCGGGGCGATCCGGAGCTGCTCCAGCATGCGCTCGGGCTCGCCCTGGCGCAGCGGCGCCAGGGCGTAGGACACGTCCCGGAAGATCTCGGTGTGGATCCCGCCCTGGCCCACCACCACCACCGGGCCGAGCTCCGGGTCGCGCTTGATCCCGCACAGCAGCTCCACGCCCCGGAGCTGCTTTTGCACCCACAGGCCGGGCCGCACCCCCGCCGCGGCGTCGGCGTCGGCGTCGGCGTTGTCGCGATCGCCTCCGGAGGCCGCGGCAGGGGCGGGCTCCGTCTCTTGGTAGCAGCGAAGCAGCGCCTCGACGGCCTGGCGCACCGCCGACTCGTCGCGCAGATCCAGGATCACGCCGCCCTGCTCGGTCTTGTGCAGCCAGCGCGGCGAGACCAGCTTGATCACCACCGGGAACCCGAGGGCCGCGGCCTTCGCCGCGGCCGCGTCGGCGTCGTCCACCACGGCGCCCGGCGCCAGCGGCACGCCGTAGGCCTCCAAAAAGGCGTGGGCGGAGCGCCCCACCAGCAGCGATCCCCCGGGCAGCGTCGCCCGCGGCGGGGTGGCCGGCACCACGTCGCCCGACGCCGGCACCCCGTCGCCCGACGCCGCGGCGGGGGGCTCCGCGCCGACGTCATCGTCGTCGCCGACCCCGGCCCCCGCGTGAATCACACCCCGCGGCGGATCGAGCGCCCGGAGCCGCTTTTCGCGCTGCCAGGCCGCGGCCAGACCCATCATCATGGTGTCCAGGGTGTCGAAGGCCGCCACCGCGGGCAGGCCCAGGGCGTTGATGTCCCGGCTCTGGCGCGGGGCGCCGCTGCCGTAGAGCCACAGGGCGATGGGCTTGTGGTGGGGGTTTTGCTCGGCCAGCTCCCGGGCCGCGGCCACCAGGTCATGGTCTTGGTGCAAAGGCGAGTCCTTGCACACCATCACGCAGGCGAGGGCGTCCACGCCGGGGTCGCCCAGCAGGCCCCGAGCGGTCCGCTGGAAAAATCCCAGGTAGTCCCCGCTGCCCATGGCCACGGGCCAGATGTCGGCGGGGTTGTCGAGCCGGTGCCAGGCCATCCGGGGCAAGGTGAGCTCCTCGCGCAGCCCGGGGGGAAAGGCCGCCAGGGTCAAGCCGTAGTCCTCGCAGGCGTCGGCGCCCATGATGCCCGCGGCCCCGGTGCACGTAATGAAGCCGATCCGGGGCCCGACCATGCGCCGGAAGCGCTGCAGGGCCAGACACGCCGCGCGCAGGGCGACGTTGTTGTCCACTCGCACGGCCCCTGCCCGCGCCAGGGCCGCGTCCACCACCGCGTCCTCGCCCACCAGCGAGCCGGTGTGCGACAAGGCGGCCTCGGCGCCCGCGGCGCTGCGCCCGGACTTGAGCACCACCACCGGCTTGCGATCCGCGGCGCGCCGCACCGCCGCCACCAGGGCCTGGCCCCGCTGGATCCCCTCGAGGTACAGCGCCACCACCGCGGTCTCGGGGTCGGTGGCGAAGTGGTCCAGCGCGTCCACCGTGTCCACGTCGGCGGTGTTGCCGATGTCCACCGCCTTGCCCAGCGGGCCGATGAACTGCTCGGGACCCACCTGAAACACCCCGGACTGGGCCACCAGCGAGAGCGGCGGCGCCGGCTCGGGCCGCGGCAGGTCCAAAAACGCCGTGGAAAAGCGCCGGTGGGCGTTGAGCACCCCCATGGTGTTGGGGCCGAGCAGGCGCGTGGCGCTGCCGCGCACCCGATCCACCAGCTCCTGCTGGAGCCGCTGCCCGGTCTCGCCGGCGTCGGCGAAGCCCTGGCTCACCACCACCACCGCCGGGATCTCCCGGTCCACGCACTGCCCCACCACGTCCCCCACCCGCTCGCGACCCACCGTGATCACGGCCAGGTCCGGCGTCTCGGGCAGCTCCGCTACCGACGGGAAGGGTCGCTCGCCCAGGATGTCCTCGGCCTTGGGGTGCACCAGCAGCAGCCGGCCCTCGTAGCCGAAGCGGCGCATCATCTCCAGGCCGTTGTAGGCGCCCGAGCCGCTGCGGCGCGACACGCCCACCAGGGCCACGCTCTCGGGCTCCAGAAATGGGATCAGGGGATCTCGACTCATGACCGTCATGACCGTCAGGCTCTCTTTCCGCGGCCCCCCGCCGCCAGCGGACGGCGGCGGCCGCATCCGAGCTCCGCTTTTCCCCGCCTTGCAGAGGCGAGGTGGCGGAGCGCTTCGTCTTCTCGTCCCCCCCCCGACCCGACACAATCCTCCTCGGCATTGCTTCGGAGCTTTGTTATAGGTGAGGCCCATGCCACGTCAAGGGAAGCTCCGCCGCCTCGGTCGCCACCATCGCTGCGCACTCGACGACCCACGCCGCCGCGCGCACCGCAGGCCCGCGGCGTCTGGAGACCGGGCCCACCCGCTCCCCGGGGGGCCCTCGCTTCGTCGGCTCGGCGTGGTCATGCTCCTATTTTTTGCCGGCGCGGGGCTCGGGTGCGAAAAACGATCGGTCCCTACCCGCGCCGCGAAGGAGCCGACGGCCTCCCGCCGGGCCTCGCCCCGCAGGTCAACGGCTCGCCGGCGGGCCGCCCCGCGGCGGGCGGACCGCAGCCGGGCCCACGCGCCCGGGCGCCGCGCCGCCCGCTCCAAAGAGACCGGCCCTGCGTCACAAACCAAGCCCCGCCTCCACTCCCCGGCCCTCCGTCGCCGCTCGCCGGCGCGCCGGCGCACCGCGCCCCGCGCGCGCACTGCGCTACGCGCGGGCGCCGAGCGCTTCGCGCCCTGCGGACAGCCGCCCCAGGGCATGGCCTGCGTCCCGGGCGGCCCCTTCTGGCGCGGCAGCGACCACCACGGCAAAAACGCCCGGCCCCGCCAGCGGATCGCGGTCTCCACCTTCTATCTGGACATCCACGAGGTGACCACACCGGAGCTCGTCGCCTGCGTCAAGGCCGGGCTGTGCAAGCCGCCCAAGGCCTACCTGCGCTACCGCGGCTTTCACGGCGAGCGCCAGCCCGCCGTCCCGGTGAGCTGGAAAAACGCCCTGCGCATCTGCCTGATGCAGGGCAAGCGCCTGCCCACCGAGGCCGAGTGGGAAAAGGCCGCCCGCACCCCCGACGGGCGCACCTTCCCCTGGGGCGAGGCCGCCCCCACCTGCCGCCGGGCCTGGTATCGGGGCTGCAAGCCCGCCACCACCCGCCCGGTGGGCAGCTTCCCGCCCAACCCCTACGGCATCTACGACCTGGCGGGCAACGGCTACGAGTGGGTGATGGACTGGTACTCCCCCTGCTGGGCCGGCTGCCAGGGGGCCTGCGGCGCCGCCTGCGCCGGCCCCGACCCCCGCGGCCCCTGCGCCGGCGTGCTGCGCTGCAAGGGCCACCGCCGCCGCGTGCTGCGGGGCGGCTCGTGGTACTGGTCCGCCGCCCACCTGCGCACCTTCTGGCGCCGCCCCGAGTACCCCCAAAGCGGCAACCACCGCCTCAGCGCCCGCTGCGCCACCCGCTCCGCGAACCCCACCCCCCGCTCCCCCGCCCAGGTCTGCCGCCTGCTCGAGCGCCTCGAGAGCTTTCGTGGAAGCGGGCGGATAATCCAGAC
>CAYFWA010000451.1:0-6089 GCA_964346625.1 uncultured Myxococcales bacterium | reverse complement strand
CAGAATTGATGGATCGGCGGCCGAATGCCGAAGTTATTCTTGCGCGAGCCCTTATACCATTTCTTCTCGTTGTCATGACGTGAAGCATCTCCACCCACCCCGATACCGGGGGATCGAATCGCGGGTCGCTCGTTTTCGATTTCTCGCCTCCATAGTGAGTGCCGGTGCCGGGGAGTCGGTCCCGCCGGCTCGCGCCGGCGGCGCCGGGCACACGCGATCCGAAGGCCCGACCGATCCGCTGGCACGCTCATACCGTGTAAACGTGCGAAGCGCTAAAAGATTTACATCGGATCGCCGCCGGGGACAACCGCGGAGGCCCAGGGCTACCGCTGAACGCCCACCACCGCCGCAAGGGCCACCGAGTTCAGCTTCACCTCGGCGCGGTCGGCCCGCGAGGGGATGAGCACTGGCACCCGCGCGCCCACCACCACCTGCCCCGGCACCTCGCCCCGTAGGTACACGAGGGACTTGGCCAGCACGTTGATGGTCTCGATGTTGGGGCCCACGAGCACCTCCGCCCGCCCGGCCACCGCCGACCGATAGCCCTTGCGCTCGACCGCCTCCGGGATCAGGGCGAGGTCGAAAGACAGGGGACCATCCACTTCGCAGCCGCGCGCAGAGTCCCGTCCGTAGCGCTCGGCGAGGGTGCGAGCCTCCCCGGTATGGGGGATCGCGGGGGTCACCTTCTCCGAGGCGGCCAGCAGGGCCATCCGTGGCCGCTCGAAGCCGAGGCGGTGATAGACCCGCGCGGCGTTGTCGATGATCCCCTGCTTCTGCTCCACCGAGGGCAGCGGGATCACTCCCCCGTCGGTGAGCCCGAGGAACCGGCCGGGCAAAAACGGGTGCTCGTACAGGCGCACGTCCGACAGCACCGCGCCGGTGCGCAGGCCGTGGGCCCGGTCCAGCACGGCGCGCATCACCGTGGCGCTGGAGGCCCGCCCCTTGACGATGACGTCCACCGCGCCCGCGGCGGCCAGGGCCGCCGCCCGCTGGGCGGCCTCCTCCTCGCTGGCGCAGCCCTCCAGCGAGAAGTCCGCCGGATCGGCGCCCACCTGCTCGAGCAGCCGGAGGATCCCCGCCTCGTCACCGAGCAGGGTCGCGGTGGCCAGCCCCTCGGACCGGGCCGCCACCGCGGCCCGGACGCTGGTCTCGTCATCGGCCGCCACCACGGCCAGGGTGAGCTCACCGCCGCGGGCCCGGGCGGCCGCCCGTAGAGAATCGAAATCCTGGATCATGAGGGGAGCTCCCTGGCTCCGAAGGCCTCGCGAAAGCGGGGCGAGAGCGCGACGGGGCCGCGCTCGTCCTGGGTCATCATCACGATGTGGCCCTCCACCAGCAGCTCGGGCGCATCGGGCCGCTCGGGCCGCCGCCCCGCTCGGGCCCCGGCGTCGACCGCGGGCCCGGCCGTCTCACCCACGGGCCCGGGGCCCCCGTCGTCCACGCGGTAGACCTGCTGGCCGATGCGAAACGCCCGGGTACGCACCTCCTCCACGAAGGAGCGCACCTCCAGCAGGTCGTCGAAGCGGGCCGAGGCCCGGTAGCGACAGCGGGTCTCCACGATGGGCAGCCGCCAATCGTAGGGCAGCCCGAGCTCGCGAAACATCTCCACGCGCCCCACCTCGAAGTAGCGGTGGTAGCTGCCGTAGTACACGATGCCCGTGGCGTCGGTGTCGGCGTAGCGGGCCCGCAGCCGGGTACGAAAGACGTTCATGGCCCCGCAGCATAGCGGAGCCTGCGGTTTTGGCCAAACGGCACGCCACCCGACGACGAGAAAAACTGTTGTACACTGACTGACATGAAGGTGCCGGAGAAATCCACGCCCGGTGGCTGGCTGCGCCGGGGGCCCGACAGCGTCGTGCCCCTCGCGTCCCTGCAGGCGGCGCTGGCCGAGACCTTCGCCATCGCCTGGCGGCGCAGCCCGGTGATCTGGACCAACCGCCTCCCGGCGCCGGCCCTGGAGGGCTACGAGCACTATATCCAGGATCCCCACAAGCTCGAGGGCGAGGTCCGCGGCCGCCACGAGCACCTGCAGCAGATGGTGCGGGTGCCCGCGTGCGCCGACTGCGAGCACCGCCCGCGCTGCGCCGGTATGGACGCGGCCCACCTCGCCCGCTTCGGCCCCGACGAGCAGGCGCCGTGAGCCCCCGGTCGCCAGAGCCCCTCTTCGTCCGCCTGTCGGCCTGGCTCAAGGCCCGCTTCGGCCAGCGGGTCTACAAGGTGAGCCTGCGGGGCGGGTTCACCTGCCCCAACCGCGACGGCACCCGGGGCACCGGCGGCTGCGCCTTCTGTGCCGGCGAGGCCCTCGAGCCCGTGGGATACGCCGACACGCAGCCCGTGGCCGAGCAGCTCGCTCGGGGGATGGACTACATCCGCCGGCGCCACGGGGCCGAGCGGTTCATCGCCTACTTCCAGGACTACTCGGCCACCTACGCCCCCCTCGCAGAGCTCCGCCGGCGGTACGCCCCTGCCCTGGCGCCTCCCGCGGTGGTGGGCCTGGCCGTGGGCACCCGCCCGGACTGCGTGCCCCCCGCCACCCTGGATCTGCTGGCCGGCTACGCCGAGGACCCCGACCGCGAGGTCTGGCTGGAGCTGGGTCTGCAGCTCGCCGACGACGACGTGCTCGAAGCCCTGGGCCGGGGCCACTGCGTGACCGACTTCACCGACGCCGTGCGCGCCTGCCACGCCCGGGGCCTGCGGGTGTGCGCCCACGTCATCGTGGGCCTGCCCGACGTGCCCGAGGCCCTGGAGCACCGCACCGCGGAGCTGCTTGCCGAGCTTGGCGTGTGGGGCGTCAAGATCCACGCCTTCCACGTCATCCGGGGCACGCCCCTGGCCGCGCGCCACCAGGCCGGGGCGCTGTCCCTGCTTTCGCGCGAGGCCTACGTAAAGCGCGCCATCGGCCTGCTCGAGCGGCTGCCCCCCGACACCGTGGTGCACCGGATCACCGGCGAGGCCCCCCGCCGCCTCACGGTGGCCCCCCAGTGGACCATCAACAAGATGGCGGTCTACGACGCCGTGGTGGACGGCCTGCAGGCCGCCGGCACCTGGCAGGGCCGCCTACGCGGCGCGCCGCGTCAATCCGCGGAGTGAAAGAACCCCGGATACAAAAAAGCGCTCGCCAGGCGGTCGCACTGGGGCGCGGAGACGCCGGCGCGACGCAGCGCCGGGTGCCACTGCGCGCGCACCGTCTCGACCACGGCGTCGAGCAGGGCCTCGGCCTCTTTTTGCGACAGCAGAAATCGCCCCCGGGCGCTGAGCAGGTTCTCGCGGTTCGCCCAGCGGCCGCGCTCACCGCAGATGAGCGCCAGGTCGCGCCGGTCTTGGCCGACCGAGGGGGTGGGGGTCAAGTCGTAGGCGGGGCTGAGACGCCAGCGTCGGTCCCTGGCCACCACGGCGTGGTTGCGGGGGTGATCGTCGGTGTTCGAGATGGCGGCGTTGAAGCACATCCGCTGAAACAGCTCCCGGAGATCGTCGACCGGACGCGCGCTGATGCGCCGGATCTCGTCGGCGAGGCCGAGGTAGGACCACCCGGCCCGCCGGCTGGGATGCTCATCTCCTCGGAGCAGGGTCAGCGCGCTCACCACGCGGTGGCGCCGGTAGCCACCCTGGCGCGGGTCCGGATGGGGGTCCCGATCGAACCGGCGAACCAGGAGGACGTTGCGGTCGGCCACCGTGACGAGGCGGCGGTCGGCGACCCGGAGCCCGCAGGTCCGCGCCAGCCCGAGCATGGCGTGTTCCACGGCGGGATGATCCCAGCGATCGTCTGGGCGGCCGAGCTTGGCCAGCCAGAGGCTACCGCCGTCCTCCACCACCACCTTCGGGCGCGCTCCGCCCATGGAAGTCCCCAACAGCAGGAGCTCCTCCACCTGGCTTCCAGCGGAGCCGGCCCGTTCTGGATCGTCTTGCAGGATCGCGTCGGCACTCTGCTGCAGCCGCTCCAGATCCAGGGTGCGGTTGAAGATCCGCCGCGGCGGTGGCGGCTCCACGTAGAGGCCGAATCCGAGCGCGCCGACTCGATCGTCCGGCCCCTGGAGCAGATAGTCGATCTCCTCGAGCGGGCTCACGCCCGCGCTGCGCTCGATGAGGCGCCGGCCCCAGTAGTCGGGCATGGCATCCCGGATGGCACCGAAGAACCCGCCGAGGCGCGCGGTCTCCCGGGTCCCCCGCCTCAGCCGCAGCTCCACCGGATCGAGCTCCACCGCATCCGGCCGGGCGAGGTAGGAGCGGCCGTAGACGAACTGGCCCACGGGGGCGCCCTCGCGGGTCGAGGTCCAGCGGAATCGACCCGCGGTGACGAAGGTGCGCTCACCCGGCAAGACGATGTAGACGTAGCACTCCCGCTCAGCAACCATGACCCGTGCTCTCGGGAGCCCGCGCGCCCGCGGAGGTCAGCGCGCCCGCGGAGGTCAGCGCAGGCTCAGACTCGAGTTTCGCCCTTCTTTCGTCGCGAGCACGAGCAGCAATCGTGCCTGGCAAGGCGCGACAAGATTTCTGTCGAAGGCGTACTTGCGGTACGTCGAGACAGAAATCGCCGGAGCAACGCAGCCAGGCGCGATTTCGGCCGTTCACAGCAGACGCCAAGGGCGAAACTCGAGTCAGAAGTCATCGTCGAGACCCCAGCGCTTGGGCGCGGTCCCCGGGCGGCGCAAGCTCTCCAGGATCTTACCCTCCTCGTCGCGATCGGGATCGGTCACCTCCCGCAGCGGGTCGATGAGCCCGAGCGCCCAGAGCGCCCCCAGGTACACCGCGATGGCCGTGGAGGCCTTGCCGCGCTCGGCCTCGGCGAGGGTCTGTCGGGAGACGCCGATACGCTCCGCGAGGTCTTCGTGGCTCCAACGCCTTCGCAGACGCGCGGTCCGGATGTGCTCCCCGAGGCGCTGGAGCGCCTCGGTCACCGCCGTTGGAGGCGACTGAACGATTTTGCTCATCCGGGGCATGGCCTGGCTGTTCCCCGTGCCGCGCCTCAGGGGAGGTGCTGGCACGCGTGTCATGGTTTTCAGGATCGCATCCAGGGGCGGGCCGGTCAAGCTGCTTCAGACGCTTTTGTTGTATTTACTTAACATATAAGCTTTGAATGTAGATTTGGTTCAACAACAACTGATGCGAACGCGGGATATCCATGCCCTGGTGGCATGCGTCCCGGTTTCGCGCTGCTGGCGTAAGGAGGCTGGTCAAAATAAGGTGTGCAAGTCAGGGCGTCGAGGCGCCCGGCCCGCAAGGAGCGAGGAGGGCGAATATTGGTGGATATTTAACCGACGAGCGACGCCGCGGGCCGGGATGGATCGGCGTCCCGACTGCGCAGATTATTTTGACCAGCCTCCTAAGGGCTCGCGAACGAAGAACCTCGAAGGAACGAGAGCGTCGAGCAGGGGCGCGTCGAGTCGCTATTTTCCGTCCTCGTCGTCGTACAGCTCGAACACCGGCAGCTCCCCCTCGGACTGGATCCGATCCAACCGCCGCCGCACCGACACCGGTGGCGCGATGAACTCCACGCCCACGCCGCGCTCCGGGTCGCCGGCCGCCGAGCACCACTTGACCTCCGCCTCCACCTGCACGTCGTCCTCCCCGCGCTGCCCCTCGATCTCCAGCCGCACCCGGGTGCCCGGGTCGAAGGCCTGCTCGCAGCGCAGAAACGCCCCCCGTGGGCTCACGTCCCGGGTGACGGTCCAGAACCCCTCGGCCAGTACCTCCGCATCGCCGAACAGCCGCACCCGCAGCGCCGCCTTGGCCCGCGGCGCCCCCCGAAAGGGGCGCCCCGACTCGGCCGATTCGTTCGCCGATCCCTGGCGATCAATGCCCTCCGCGTTCGTCGGCTCGGCCGCCTGTCCGCCTGGATCGAGAGCCCGCTCGTCTCTGTCGTCCATGTTGTTCCCGCAACCTTGTATTTTCGGTTTTTACCCGATAACCCCGATCCGACACAACCACGGGCCCTCACCCCTCATTGATCGCCCCGCTGGCCAGCGGGGCGGGGCTCTGCTAGGGTCGGGTTCACCGAGCGCGCCGCTTCGGGAGCGCACCGCTCCAGAAACGCCTGGCGCGAGCAGCGCGAGCAGCGCGAGCAGCGCGAGCAGCGCGAGCAGCGCGAGCAG
>CAYFWA010000450.1:0-6097 GCA_964346625.1 uncultured Myxococcales bacterium | reverse complement strand
CAGCGCCCCCCCCAGGCCCCGGCGGGCCGCCTCGGTCAGCGGGGCGAACTGCACCAGATCGGCCGGGATCTCGCGCAGAAAGCGCGTGGGGGGGTTGTCCTGGGCCCGACCAAAAAGGGTCCGGGTGGCCGCGAAGGTGAGCACCAGGCGCTTTTGCGCCCGGGTCATGGCCACGTAGGCCAGGCGGCGCTCCTCCTCGAGCTGGCGCGGCTCGTCCAGGCTGCGCTGGTGGGGAAACACCGCCTCCTCCAATCCCGTGAGAAACACCACGGGGAACTCGAGGCCCTTGGCCGCGTGGACGGTCATCAGCGACACCCGCCCGCCGTCGCGCTCCAGCTCGTCGGCCCCGGAGACCAGGGCGATGCGCTCGAGCAGCTCGGCCAGCGACGGCTCCTCGCCCGCGGCCGTGGCCTCGGCCTCGTAGGCCTCCAGGCTCCCCAGGAAGGCCTGGGCGTTTTCCAGCCGGCGCTGACCCTCGGGGGACGGATCCTCGCGCCACTCGGAGAGCAGCCCGCTGCGCTCGGCCACCTCCCGACCGAGGGCCGCGACCCCCAGGCCGGGCGCCGCCCCGGCGGGCGCCCCGGCGGGCGCCCCGGCCGCCGCGCCCGCCGCTGGTCCGCTCGTCGCCCGGGTGGGGTCCTCGGCGGGGTCCTCGGCGGGCTCCTCGCGGTCTGGCGCCCCCCCGCGCTCGCCGCCGAGCTGCCGCAGCTCCTCGATCAGGGCCACGAAGCGCCGTAGCGCCCCCTGGGCCCGCTTGCCCACCCGGAGCTGGCCCCCGGCCGCGCGCGCGCCGGCGGCCGCCTGCTCGGCGGCCTCCATGAGGCTGAGCCCGGCGCTGGCGGCGTGTCGCTGCAGGGTCTCCACGGTCTTTTTGCCGATGCCCCGGCGGGGGGTGTTGATGACGCGCTGCAGGTCCAGGTCGCAGCGCGGGTTCTGCACCAGGCGCAGGTAGCTGATGAGGTCCTTGACCTCGGCCCGGTCGTAAAAGCGAATACCGCCCACCACCTGGTAGGGGAGGTTGGCGGCGCGCAGCGCCTCCTCCAAAGCCCGGGACTGCGCGTGGATGCGATAAAACACCGCCACGTCGTCCAGGCGCGTCCCCTCGGCGCGCAGCGAGCCGATGGCGTGGGCCACGAAGGAGGCCTCCTGCCGCTCGTGGCGACAGCCCACCAGCTCCAGCGCGCTGCCCGGCCCGAGCTCGGTCCATAGCGCCTTTCGCTTGCGCCACTGGTTTTTGCGGATCACGGCGTTGGCCGCCGACAGGATCGTCTCGGTGGAGCGGTAGTTCTGCTCGAGCCGCACCACCCGCGTGCCGGGATGATCCGCCTCGAAATCGAGGATGTTGCTCAGATCGGCCCCGCGCCACGAATAGATGGACTGATCGTCGTCGCCCACCACGCACAGGTTGCCGCTGAGCGCCGAGAGGCCGTGGGCCAGCCGGTACTGTACGCGGTTGGTGTCCTGGAACTCGTCCACCATCACGTAGCGAAAGCGGCGCGTCAGCCCCCGGCGCGCCACCTGGTCCTGCTCCACCAGCTCGAGGGCGAGCAGGATCAGATCGCCGAAGTCCACCGCGTCGGCGGCGCGCAGCCGCCGGTGGTAGACCGCCCAGACGTCCCGCGCCGTGGCGTCCCACTCGGGATCGCGCTCCAGGCTCTGGGCGTCCGGGTTGCGGTTCTTGCGCCGATCGAACAGATTGCGCAGGGCCGCGGGGGACCAGTCCATGATGCCCCGATCGCGCAGGATCTGCTTGAGCAGCCGCTGCTGGTCGTTGTCGTCGTAGATGATGAACCGCCGCGTGAGGCCCACCCGCTCGGGCTGCTCGCGAATGAGCCGGGCGCTGGCCGAATGGAAGGTGCTGATCCAGGCCCCGGCGGGGTCGGCGCCCACGAGCTGGCGAACCCGCTCTCGCATCTCCTGGGCGGCCTTGTTGGTGAAGGTCACCGCGAAGATCTGCCAGGGGGGCACTCCCTGCTCGAGCAGCCGGGCGATGCGATGGGTGATCACGCGGGTCTTGCCCGAGCCGGCCCCGGCGAGGATCAGCAGAGGCCCCTGCTCGTGCTCGATGGCTTCGCGCTGGGGCTCGTTGACTTCGCCGAGGTTCATCTCATCTCCCCCCACAGGGCCCAACAGAGCGGCCAACGGACGAGATTTCGCACCCTTGACACCCTCCGGGCCCCCTGGTAGAATTTCGGAAAATCACGATTCCTATTAGACCGGATCTTCCCCCGTTCCCATGGCCGTTGCCCCCCTGACGACATCGGGCGGAGAAGCTCCGGTCTCTTTTTTTCGAAAGTCATTCTTGCGCGAGCCCTCAGCGCACGCGCAGGGTGCGCTTGACCACGCGGGCGTTGCCCGCCTCGTCATAGGCGCGCACCAGCAGGGTGTACAGCCCCGGATCGAGGCGGCCGAGCATCCGCGCGTCGAACCGCTCGGCCTCCTGATCCCAGCTCCCGTCGGCCGGGGATAGCTGGGTCCAGGTTTTGCCATCGAGGCTGTAGGCCACCCCGGCGATGCGGCTGTAGCGATCCCGGGCCAGGCCCGTGAGGCGCGGGTAGGCCACCTTCAGGCCCACCAGATCCGGCTTGCCGTGGTCCACCAGCACCGGCGCCGAGATCTTCGCGCGCCGCTGCAGCCGGCTGGCCGCGTTGGTCTTCTCGTCCGAGGCCTCCACCCGCACCTCGTACCAGCCGTCGGGCAGGTTCGCCGTGTTCCACTTGATCGATTTGCCCTTGACCACCTCGTCGTCGCCCACCCGCCGCCAGAGGGCGTCCCCCACCGCGCGATAGCTCACCCGGTAGACCAGGGGGTCGCCGTCGGGGTCACCCACCTTCCACTGGATCTTCTGCTCGGCGGGGGCGGCGGTCTTGTCGCTGCCGATCCAGACGGCCTTTTGCACCTTGGTGCGGCCCGTGCCGATGTCGCCCACCTGCAGGCCGTGCCAGACCGGCGCCCGGTTCTTGGGCGTGAAGTACAGCCGAACCGCTTTTACGGTGGAGCGGGCGTTGCCAAGCCAGCGCAGGCGAAACTGCACGTAGCGCCCGGGCGGCGCCCGCAGCCGGGCCCGGTAGGTCCCGGCCACCGCGCGACCCCGGCGGGCCACCTTGCGCCAGGGGCTCCAGCCGTCGTCGGGCTTGGCGGTGTTGCCGCTGCGGGCCTCCACCATGAGGGGCCCGCTGGCGCGCCACGACAGCAGGCCAAAGCGCGACACGTTTCCCGTGTCGTAGGCGTCCGAGACGTAGGTGGGGGGCTTTTTGCCGCCCATGCGATACAGCACGCCGCTGTCGCCGGTGCCGAACACCCGGAGCTTGCCCGTCACCGCGAGCGAGAGCACCTGCCGCTCCTTGACGTTGTAGGCCACGGCGGTGGAGCGATCCGGCAGCACGGTGACCACCTGCCCACGGGTGCCCTCGGCGGCGTACAGGCGCCCCTGGGGGTCGAGCTGCAGCGCCGTGAAGTAGCCGCGGCGCACGCCGTACAGCGGCTGCGCCGCGCCGGTGGCGTCGATGGCAAACAGCGCGCCCTTGCCCTTTTTCGCCCCGAGCCGGGGGATCTTGTACTTGCGCTTGGCGCCCTTGCCCTTGGGCAGCGGGGTGCCGCCCTTGGCCCGCGCCCCGGGCTTGATGCGCAGCTCCGAGGAGCGATCGGCCTTGATGGCGTTCACCGCGGCGTACAGCCCCTTGGCGTTGCCCACCAGCGCCCGCACCTCGGTGCCGGCGAAGTCGTGCATGGCCCGCACCCGGCCCTTGCCCAGCAGGCGGTAGACGATGGCCTTGGGCGCCGTCCCCGCATACAGCGACCCGCCCGGCCCCTGGGCGAGGCTCAAGACGTGGGTCTCACCCGAGTCCCAGTAGACCTGGGCCTTGCCCGCCGCGTCGATGGCGTAGAGCTTGCCTTTGGGGCCCGTGCCGGCGTACAGGGTCTGCTGCTTCGCGTCGTAGTGCAGGGCCCAGACGTGCTTGGCGGCCACGCGGGCAAAGGGCCGCGTTTTGCCCGTGGCGGTGCGGATCTCGTAGATCCGCCCCTCGGGCAGGGTGCCGGCGTACAGGACCCCGGCCGGGCCCTTGGCGAAGCAGGTCACGATCAGGGCGCCCGGCAGCGTGGCGAGCTTGCGCGCCTTGCCGCCGCGATAGCGCCACACCTGGCCCTTGGTGCCGGTGCCCAGATACACCGCGTTGCCGGTCTCGTGCAGCGCGAACACCAGGTCCACCGAGTCGAGGGCCACCCGCGTGACCGCCTCTCCGCGGCGCAGCCGGCCGTCGGAGGTGATGAGCACCCCGGCCCCGTCGCCGGCGTTGAAGTCCGCGAAGCTGGTGCTCACCCAGATCCGCGTGGTGACCGCGAGGGCCGCGGGCGTCAGGGTCACGGCGGCCAGGGCCAGGGCGAGGGCGCGGAGGGCAGTGATGGCGCGTTTGTTGCGAGTCATTTCGTCCAGGTCCTCATCAGGGGCAGGGGCCACGCGGGAGCGCCCCCGGCCACCGGAGGCGTCGCGTCGGCCGCGGGCGTCGCGTCGGCCGGGGGCGTCGCGTCAGGGACGGGCCTGCTTTTCCAGCCGTACGTAGAATTTCTTCTTGCCCGAGATCACGTCATCGAGCAGCAGCACCTTGCGCACCGACGTGTGGTGCTTGATCTGGGTCTTGACCGAGGTGCCCCGGCGCAGGCTGTCCACCACCGAGCCCGGCAGGTCCTCCACGATGCGCCCCCCCACCGACGTGCCCTCGCCGGGCTGCAGGACGCGCACCACGAGCTGCCGCGCGTGGTGCAGCCGCGACACGATGCGCCGCAGGTCGGCCAGCGACTCCGGCGGCGCCGCGTCCACCTCCGCGGCGGTCCCGTCGGACACCTCGATGCGCAGCAGGCTGCCGGGGGGCACGTGGCGCGGGATGCGCACCGGCACCCGCTTGACGTAGCGGCCGCCGCCGTAGCGGCGCTTGAGCACCACGCGCAAGGTGATGCGGTCCCCGGGCGCCACGTAGGCGTGGCTGAGCTTGACTTCCTCGATGTCGGCGATGCGGACCTTGTGCTCGACGCGCACCCGCACCTGCACCCGCTTGAGACGGACCTTGCCCAGGGGAGTGGACATCAAAATGGCCAGCACCTTGTAGCCGCGGGTGTTGCTGATGGCGAAGCCGTAGCCGGCCCCCTTGCGCGTAAAGAAGTAGTCGTCGAGCACGTAGCGACCCGCCCCCTCGGTGTCGAAGGCGAAGCGGGCGCCGATGGTGGTGTCGTAGACGTCCGAGACCTCCTTGCGCAAGATGGAGCGCAGGGCGTAGTTGATGTAGTAGGGGGTGGCGCGGCGATTGGAGAACACCTCGAAGTCGAAGTTGGCCTCCCCGCCCGCCGGCGAGCTCACGCGCACCTTCACCGGGATCACGGGGGCCTTTTTGCTGGTGTCGGCCAGGATGCAGGGGCGGCGGTCGAGCACCAGGGAGCCCAGCTCGTTGAGGGAGGTGGAGATCTTGTACGACGACGAGTAGGCCGGCATGAACATGTGGATCCAGGAGCCGGTCACCGGGATGTAGTGCTCGCCCCAGTTGGCCATGGGGTGACCGAAGGCCAGCACCTCGTTGCCCGCCACGTGGGTGACGGTGCCGGTGCCGTTCATGGACACGGCGCCGCGCATGAGCTGCACGCCGATGCTGCCCCCGGCCACGAAGCCCTTGGGCTGCTGGTAGTAGCGCAGCGCGTCCTGGCTCGAGGCACCACCTTGCACCACCTGGAAGCCGTAGGGCGCCAACTCCTTTTTGAGCTCCTTGAGGGTCTGGGCGTCGAGCCCCGAGACCGAAAGCGGCACCGACAGTCGGCGCATGCCGGCTACGGCGCGGCGGACCCGGGCCGAAAGCGGCGCCGGCAGGGCGCGGTACCAGGGGGCGAGGGGGTTGCCCGAGCGGGCCCAGGCGAGCTGGCGGGTGGCCCGCCGCACCGCGGCGCGGCGGGGCGGGCGCCGGCCTGCGGGCCGACGCGTCGCCAGGGGCAGCCCCGTCCTCGCCGTCTTCGCGCGCCGGCGGGCCGGGGACGTCGCCCCCGCCACGAGACCCGGGCGCCGCCGCGGTGCGGGCGTCGCCCCCGCCACGGGACCCGGGCGCCGCCGCGGTGC
>CAYFWA010000449.1:4715-6105 GCA_964346625.1 uncultured Myxococcales bacterium | reverse complement strand
GGCGCCGAGGCGCCCGGCTGGCAAAACGCGAAGAGGGCGAATATTGCGGGATATTTAACCGATGAGCCGCTGGTGACTGGATCATTCCAGCAAGCTGGAATGATCCAGTCCAGCCCCGCGAGCGAAGCGAGCTCACGCAGCCAGCCGGGATGGATCGGCGGCCTGAACGATCAGATAATTCGTGATCGGGGCCTAACGTGCTAGCGCGCTGAGCTCGGGCACTGGCGGGTCGAGCAGACGGGACCCGTCGGGCCTGTCGTCGGAGCGGCCGGGCGCAGCGGCTCGCCCCCCATCGACCGGCCGGCTCACGGCGGCCCGATTCGGTGTCGGGCGGCGTTTCGAGGGAAAACCAAGGGTGGGCCGGCCCGCGGCCGCGACCTGCCCACACGGAGAAGAGATGGCCTTGATTGACGTAATCGAATACCACGACGAGACCGGCGAGAACATCGTCCAGCGCTTCCCCGAGAGCGGCGAGGCGGACGTAAAGATGGGCACCCAGCTCGTGGTGCGCGAGAGCCAGGTCTGCATCTTTTACCGCGGCGGGCAGGCGCTGGACACCTTTGGTCCCGGACGCCACACCCTGTCCACGGCCAACGTCCCGATGCTGCAGAAGATCCTGCGCCTTCCCTTCGGAGGGGACACGCCCTTCAAGGCCGAGTGCTTCTTTTGCAACCTCAAGACCTTCATCAACAAAAAGTGGGGGACCAAGGAACCCATCACGTTCCGCGACTCGGTGCTCAAGGTGGTGCGGCTGCGCTCCTTCGGCATCATGAGCTACAAGATCTCCGACCCCCAGCTTTTCATCAACAAGATCGTGGGCACCCAGGGCGTGTTTTCCACCGATGGGGTCAACGACTTCATCCGCAACATGGTGGTGGCGCGGCTCACCGACGTGCTCGGCGAGAACCTCAAGACCCTGCTGGATCTGGCCTCGCTGTACGACGAGATCGGCATCGCCACCAAGGCCCGCATCGCCGACGACTTCGCCAAGTACGGCCTCGAGCTCGAGGACATGGTGATCAACGCCATCTCCCCGCCCCCCGAGGTGCAGGCCAAGATCGACGAGCGCTCCGGGCTGGGCCTGTTCGAGGACGCCATGCCGGCCCTGCAGCAGCAGCAGATGGCCTACGCCATGCGCGACATGGCACAAAATGAAGGCGGCGGCGTGGCCAGCCAGGGCATGGGCATGGGCATGGGCCTCGGCATGGGCTTCATGATGCCCCAGATGATGCAGCAGACCATGCCCGGCGGCGGCGTGGCCCCACAGCAGGGGATGCCCCCTCAGGGCTATCCGCCCCCCGGCGGCTATCCGCCGCCCCAGCAGGGCGGCTACCCGCCCCAGCAGGGCGGCTACCCGCCCCAGCAGGGCGGCTACCCGCCCCAGCAGGGC
>CAYFWA010000449.1:0-4615 GCA_964346625.1 uncultured Myxococcales bacterium | reverse complement strand
CGCCCCCTCCGCAGGGGACTCCGCCTCCGGGCGCGCCTCCGTCGGGAGCCCCGCCCCAGGGTGGCGCACCTCCGGACGCTCAGGGGGGCGCCGCGCCGGCGAGCGCCCCTTGCGTGCAATGTAGCCAGGCGGTCCCCTCGGGCTTCAAGTTCTGCCCCTACTGCGGCACCCCGCAGCCGGGGGCGTGAGCCGTGAGGTGAGCCCCCCCCGCCGCGAGCGGCCCCGGCGCGGACCCGGGACGTCCCGTTCCCGGTGGCGACGCTTCGTGGCGTCGCGCTTCGACCGGGAGTTTCTGCAGCGCATCCAGGCCCTGCCCACACGCCAAAACGAGTACGGCTACGATCCCTTCGGCTTCCACCGCGACGAGGCGCTCACCGCCATCTACCTGGCGCACCTGCTGTATCACTACTACTTCCGCGCGGAGGTGCACGGCGTGGAGCAGGTGCCCGACGGGCGGGTGTTGCTGGTGTCCAACCACTCCGGACAGCTCCCCTTCGACGGATTGGTGATCGGCTCCGCCTTGGTCTTCGATCGGGACCCGCCCCGCGTGGTGCGCTCTATGATCGACCGCTTCGTGCCCACGCTGCCCTACGTGGGCTACATCATGCAGCGCTGGGGGCAGATCGTGGGCACTCCGGAAAACTGCCGGCGGCTCCTCGATGACGAGGAGATGATCCTGGTGTTCCCCGAGGGCTCGCGGGGCGTGTCCAAGCCTTTCTCCAAGCGCTACCAGCTACAGCCCTTCGGGATGGGCTTCATGCGCCTGGCGCTGCAGACGGGCGCCCCGGTGATGCCGGTGGCCGTCATCGGCGCCGAAGAGCAGGCCCCGGCATTCAACCTCCGACCCCTGGCCCGGCTCATGGATCTGCCTGCGTTCCCGCTGATGCCCTTCCCGCCGTTTTTCCCGGCGCTGCCGCTGCCCACGAAGTACCGGATCTATTTCGGCGAGCCCATGCGGTTCGAAGGCGATCCCGACCAGGACGACGAGGAGCTGCAGCCCTCGGTCACGCGGGTGCGCAACACCATCCAGTCCATGATCCATTTGGGGCTCAAGGCCCGCAAGCACGTGTTCTGGTAGGCGGGGGCGCCATGACCGAGCCCAGCGACACCGTACGCATCGTCATCACCGGCATCGCCGGTCGGCTAGGGCGGCTGCTGGCCAAGAAGCTGCATCGGACCGGGCGCTACCAGATCATCGGCATCGACCGCCGACCCTTCGACGACAAGCCCACCGACGTGGAGCACAAGCGAGTGGACCTGCGCTCCAAGCGGACCCGAGACGTGTTTCGCTCCCAGCGCATCGACGCCCTGGTGCACCTGGGCCTGATGCACGACCCCCGCCGCTCTCGCCGGGTGCACCACCAGTGGAACGTGGTGGGCACCCAGTCCCTGCTGGAGTACTGCCAGCACTACGGGGTCCCCAAGGTGTTGGTGCTGTCCTCCGCCGCGGTCTACGGACCCCGCCCGGAAAACTCCCAGTTTCTCACCGAGGACGCCCCCTTGCTGGCCGCCCAGGACGACCCCGGGGCCATGACGCTGGTGGAAGCGGACATGCTGGCGAGCTCCTTTTTCTGGAAATACTCCAAGGGCGACACCGTGATCCTGCGTCCAGTGCACATCCTCGGCCAGGTCGCCAACGCCGCCTCCAACTACCTGCGCATGGAGCCCATCCCCTCGCTGATGGGCTTCGATCCCATGATGCAAGTGATCCACGAGGGCGACGTGGTGGACGCCGTCGCCCTTGCGCTCGAGCCCAAGATCCGCGGAATCTTCAACGTGGTGGGCCCCAGCGAGGTGCCGCTGTCGGTGCTCATCGCGGAGGCGCGCAAGCCGACTTTTCCGATCCCCCACCTGGCCGCCCCCCTGGTGTCCAAGCTGTTCTGGCGCCTGGGCCTCGCCCCCTTCCGGGGCACCGAGCTCAACCACCTGCGCTATGTATGCATGGTGGATGGCAGCCGAGCCCAGCGCGAGCTCGAATTCAAAGCCCGGCGCACCATCAAGGAGGCCGTACAGGCCGCCGTGGATATATCCGAGTTATAGGTGTTACTACTGCCCCGAGGGAGCTCCGCTCGGGATCCCGCCGATGATCGTTGGGGATCCCGCCGATGATCGTTGGGGATCCCGCCGATGATCGTTGGAGATCCCGGCAGGGTCTCGCCGGGATCCTGCCGGGACCCTGCCGGGACCCTGCCGGGACCCTGCCGGGACCCTGCCGGGACCCTGCCGGGATCCCGTTTGAATCCTGAGCAAATTTGCGGGAATCGTGCACGGATCCCCTCCCTCGGGTCATCAGGCGGCGGATCCCCTGGTAGCTCGAGGCCATGTGATGGATCGTTCACACCCAGTCTGGATCACTTGTGAACGATACCTCACACCTCACCGCCCGCGGGAGCCTAACGCACTGCGTCAAGCCCGGAGCCCTGCAGACCAGGGCTCGACGAAGGCCGTTTAACCCGCTATGATCGTTCCATGACACCTGAGGTCTAGTCGATTCGGGCCGCAATTTTGCGACCCGCTACGCGGGATCGGTTGTTCTGGCCCGGCATTTGCAGAATCACGGCCACCGAGCACACGAACCGCAGGCTTGGAGGAAGCCATGAAACGCATCTCACTCATTGTGTCCACCGCCCTGGTGATGACCCTGCCGGCCAGCGGCTGTTGGTGGGTCTACTGCGACGAAGATGAAGACGGACAGAACAACTGCACCACCGAAGCCTGGGTCGACGAGGACGGGTTGCTCTACTGGTGCGACTGCTACGGCGAGTCCTGTGAGCCGTGGACGTGCACCGAAGACAGCGACTGTGACGAGTACTCCTACTGTGACGACATGGCCGGGCAGTGCCACGACAGCTTCCAGTGCTACGACGACTGGGATTGCCCCACCGGCACCGAGTGCGACCCGCAGCGTGGCGTGTGCACCGACGATGCCCTATGCGACGACAACAGCGACTGCCCGCTCGACACCCACTGCGATCCGGCCACCGCCCGCTGTGTGCCCGATGACGTGCAGCCCGAATGCGCGGACAACAGCGACTGCGCGGCGGGGGAATACTGCGACACCGACGCCGGCGAGTGCGTGTCCAGCGACACCTGTACCGACAACACCGACTGCACCGACCCCGCCGCGCCGGTCTGCGACGCCCGCGGCACCTGCGTGCCGGGTGACCCCGGCCCCGAGTGCCTGGACAACACCGGATGTGCAGCCGAGGAGCGCTGTGTCGACGGCCAGTGCGAGGCCATCCCCGGCCCCAACCCCGGCGACATTTGCCAGTTCGACGAGCAGTGCGAAGGCGGGGCCTGCATCAACGGCCAGTGCCACGGCAACTGCACCACCGAAGCCGACTGCGGCAGCGGCCAGGCCTGCATCGACAACTACTGTGAGATGGTGGAAACGCCCGGCAGTGCCTGCGTGCTCAACAGCGACTGCGCCGCGGGTGAGGTCTGCGCCAATGGCACCTGCTTCGCGGGCTGCACGGACGCCACCGACTGCGCGAACGTCGGCGACATCTGTGAAAACGGCTTCTGCATCGCCGACACCACCGCCACCCCCGAGTGCCTGTTCAACGGCGACTGCAGCGGCATCGAAGAGTGCGTGGAGGGCGTGTGCCGCACGCCGTGTCTCGACCAGGCCGACTGCATCGCCTGCGGCATGCCCGTGTGCCACCTGGGCTACTGCTTCGACGCCGTGCCCGAGTGCGTGACCGCCAGCGACTGCGCCTCCGGCGAGCAGTGCGCCGACGCGGTCTGTGGGCCTCTGTAGCCTGACCCGCGCCCGGAGGAGGCGGCGCGCCGCCTCCGGGCCGAGCTCCTCCCCCAACCGGGCCCGGAAAAACCGGGCCCGGTTTTTTCTTTCTCCCCCTGCCACTCGCCGCCGGCGCCGCCCCGTGGGCGGCGCCGGCGGCGAGTAAAACCGCTTGAGCCTCCCGCCCCCTCCAGGACACGCAGGCTTCGCGAAATCCCAACGGGTGTGCTATTCGTTACGCGTTTGGATCGCTAGCATTCGCGTAGGAGCGAAATCGCCATGATGAAGGTTATCACCGCCCTGTTCGGGACCAAGCACGAACGGGAGATGAAAAAGACCCTGCCCCTGATGGACCAGATCAACCGCCAGGAGGCCGCCACCCGTAAGCTGTCGGACCACCAGCTCCGGGCACGGCTGGGCGAGTTCCGCGAGCGGCTCGACAGCCTGGAAGGCAAAAAGGACCGCAAGGCGATGCTCGACGAGATCCTGGTGGAGACCTTCGCCATCACGCGCGAGGCGGCCATTCGGTCCATCGGCCAGCGCCACTACGACGTGCAGCTCATCGGCGGGCTGGTGCTCCACCAAGGCAAAATCGCCGAGATGAAGACCGGTGAGGGCAAGACCCTGGTATCCACCCTGCCCCTGGTGCTCAACGCCCTGGAGGGGCGGGGCGCGCACCTGGTCACCGTCAACGACTATCTGGCCAAGCGAGACGCGGAGTGGATGGGGTCGATCTACGGCTTTTTGGGGCTGTCCACCGGCGTCATCGTGCATGATCTGAACGACCGCCAGCGCCAAAAGGCCTACCGCGCCGACATCACCTACGGGACCAACAACGAGTTCGGCTTCGACTACCTGCGCGACAACATGAAG
>CAYFWA010000448.1:0-6128 GCA_964346625.1 uncultured Myxococcales bacterium | reverse complement strand
CCGCAGACCGCAGACCGCAGACCGCAGACCGCAGACCGCAGACCGCAGACCGCAGACCGGGCACAAGAAAAATCGAGGTGGAAGGGACGAAAGAGGGGACGAGAGGGAGGCGGGCCTACTTCCGCAGATCGCGGATGACCGTGGTGGTCGCCCCCTTGCGGATGGTGATGTAGATCGTCTTGCGGATCCCCTCGTTGTTGTTGAGCAGCACCACCCGGTGTCGGCCGGGTGAGAGCTTCAGCTTCAAAAGGGGCGTCGTGCCGTAGTGGCGGCCGTCGATGTACACCTTGGTCCACGGCTTGGTGCCGATCCGCAGATAGCCGATACCGGCGGCCGGTCGCCGCCGCATGGGCGGACGCCGCACCACCACCCGCCGCATGGGCGCGCGCCGCATCACGGGGCGCATCACCGGCGTGCGGACCACGACGCGCCGGCGCATCACGGGGGGGGGGGGGCGTGGGCCGCGTGGCCACGGCGCTGGACTTGCCCGTAAACGGCGCGTGCGCGCTGATCTCGTCCGATCCCTCGAAGGCCAGCTTCTTGGACCAGGCCGGATAGCCCCGGGCCTTGATCACCACGCGATAGCTCGCCTTGGGATCGACCTTCTTGATGGCCACGGTCTTGGGCACCTTGCCCGACAGGATCTTGGCTCCGTCCTTGTAGACTGAGAACTCGGCCTGTCCGCGCTTGACGTTGGAGGCCGACAGCACGAGCTGGAGCCGACGTGGAATCAAAACCCGCTCGAGCTTGGGGTTCTCCCCGGGTTTGATCTCGAGCTCGTGCGTTCCCTCGAGGGGCCAGGGGTAGTAGCCCGGCTTGGTCACCCGGAGCGTGTGGGTCCCCACCGGGACCTTGACCCGGATATCGGTCTTTTGATCCAGGACCTTGCCGTCGAGCTCCACCTCCGCGCGCGGGGGCTTGGTGACGAGGTCGAAGCGCCCCTCGGCCACCACCGAGCGCTTGAGCGACAGCTCGAGCTCCTTGTCGAGCCCGGACTTGATCTCCACCTCCTTGACGAGGGTCTCGTAGCCGGGCTTGCGGATGGTGAGCATGTGGGGCCCGGGGGCCAGCTCGAGCGCGAGGGGGGTGGGGTGCCGGGTCTTCTCCTCGTCGATCTGGACGGTGGCGCCCTCGGGTCGCACCTTGACCTTGAGGCGCCCCTCGGGCTGTTCGCGCAGCACGAAGAACCAGACCCCGCCCCCGGCGGCGCCCAGCACCACGAGCAGCGCGAGCCCGATGAGAATCGCCTTGCCCGCGCCCCCGGACTTCTTGCGCGGGGCGAGATCGGCGGCGGCCGCCGCAGCAGCGGGCGCCGGCGCCGCCGCCATCCCCTGCGGCGTCCCCATGGGCGCCGGCGTCGCCGGCGCCGCGTCGAAGGGCTCGGCTTGCGGAGGTCCGGCGGGCGGCTGCGCGAAGGGATCGTCAATGGGCTCCCCGGCGGGCGCCGGCCCCCCCGGTGGAGGCGGGGCTCCGCCGGGCGGCGGCAAATCCACCGCTCCCACGCCCATGAGCGTGGACTTGGGGCCCGCGTCGGCGCGCCGCGCGGGCGGAGGCAGACCCGGTCCCGGGCCGGCGGGCGTCGGCGGCGCCGCCGCCGGCTGGGGGGCGCCGTAGGGATCGTCGTGCTCCACCCGATCGTAGAGCTGCGTCTCGATCTCGTCGTCGTCCCAGTCGAGGTCCGCCTCGGCGGCGGGCGAAACGTTGGCCGCAGCGCCGTAGCCCGGCTCGGCCCCCATGGAGGGCACAGGCGGTACGTCGGGCTGCGAAGGGGGCGCGGGCGGCTGGAGGGTCCGGTACTCCTCGAGCTTCTTGCTCTCCTCGGTGATCTCCCGGGAGAAGGTGCGCTTCATCCAGGCCGCCAGGTCCTTGCGCGAGTAGAACTCCCCGGCGGTGTACATGAAGGCCTGCAGCTCGTCGTGCAGATCGATGGCGTGCTGATATCGATCCTCGGGATCCTTGGCCAGGGTCTTGAGCACGATGCGCTCGAGCTCCTCGGGGATCTTCCGGTTGTAGGTGCTCGGCGGCAGGATCTCCACGTTACGGACCTTCTCCAGGGTGGAGAAGTCGCTCTCGCCGATGAAAAGCCGCTCGCCGGTGAGCAGCTCGTAGAGCACGATGCCCACGCTGAAGATGTCCGAGACCCGCGTGAGCGGCATCCCCCGGACCTGCTCGGGCGACATGTAGCCGAACTTGCCCTTGAGGATCCCCGCCTGGGTCTTGGAGGCCTTCCCCGCGGCCTTGGCGATGCCGAAGTCGATTAGCTTGACCTCGCCCTCGTAGGAAAGCAATATATTTTGAGGGCTTACATCGCGATGGACCAAGCCGAGCTCCCGCCCGGCCGAGTCGCGCTTGTTGTGCGCGTAGTCCAGCCCCTCGCACACCTTCATGATGATGAAGCAGGCCTGGGCGACGGGCATGTTCTCGCCCGAAGCCCGGCAGCGATCGAAGATGGCCCGCAGATCCTTGCCGTGGATGTACTCGAGGGCGATGAAGTAGCTGTCGTCGACCTTACCGAGATCGAAGATCTGGGCGATGTTCGCGTGGTTGAGCTGAACCGCGATCTTCGCCTCATCGATGAACATCGTGATGAACTCTTCGTCCTCAGCGATGTTCGGCAGGATCCGCTTGACCGCCAGCAGCCGTTCGAAGCCTTCGACCCCGAACGCCTTGGCCTTGAACACCTCGGCCATGCCGCCGACGTTGACGCGTTCGAGGAGGTAGTACTTGCCGAATGGTATTGGCTTCTTCACGACTCGGCCCCTGCTCTGTGGAGCACAATCACGCGGAAATATCCCACTTTGGGAACAAGTAAGTATAGCATTTCAAGGGCTTGGTCAACAAAATTGTACGGGGGATCACTTCGGTAGCCCCTGGGAGGGGCACGTCTCGGTAGACGCCAGCCGGGGATCCAAATGGGTCTTGGACAGGACCCGGTCCTTGCGCCTTGGCGGAAAACGGCACGGGACACGCGGGACGAAGGGGGGCCTAAGGCCCCGGTCACTAGCGGACGACGAGGGCGCTAGCGGACGACGAGGGCGCTAGCGGACGACGAGGGCGCTAGCGGACGACGAGGGCGTGGGCGGGTTCCATCTTGGCGGCCTGGTTGGCCGGAAAGATGGTTCCGATGAGGCAAAACAGCACGCCGAAGCCCACCGCGCCGGCCCAGACCCACCAGGTGAAGTCGAAGTAGGTCTGCGGCTTGAACATGAACTCCGCGACGAAGCTTCGGGACACGAAGTCCACCAGGGCGGCCAGAGACCGGCCCAAGATGATCCCCAGGGTACCGCCCACCAGCCCGAGCACCGACGCCTCCCCCACGAAAAGCAGCCGGATGTCCCAGCGGTTGGCACCCACCGCGCGCATCACGCCGATGTCGCGGCGGCGCTCGCTGATGATCATGTAGTAGGTGTGGGCGATGTTGATGGCCGAGATGATCAGGATCACCAGGCTCACGATGCTGAGCAGCAGACCCACGAAGTCGATGAACTGCCCCACCATCTCCGCCGCCGAGTCGGCCTGCTCCAGCGCGAGCTGCTTGCGGCTGAAGTGCACGAAGCTGCTCACGTCCTCTTTGGAGCGCAGCCAGACCACCACGCTGGAGTAGGTCTTGAACTTGAACCGCTCGGACTCCAGGATCTTCTTGGTCTGGTCGTCGCGGATGGCGAAGGCCCGGTTCCAGCGTTTGACGTAGCCCAGGGGCACCGTGACGCCCAGGTTGATGGCCTTGCGGCTGATGCCCACGAGCTGTACGCGGCGCACCCGGATCTTCTTGCGCTTGGATCCCATCACCGAGTCCCCGATGGCGGCGGTGAAGGTCAGACCGAAGAACTGGCTCGCGATGAAGTCGTCGATCTTCGGCCAGTTGCGCCCCGGGGCGATGTTGCCGTTGTACATCTCGATGATGTAGCGCGACACCAGGGCGGGCACGGCCCGGTAGCAGGTGTGCGTGGCGTTCTGATCGCAGTAGTTGTACCGACCGCAGTCGCCGTCATCCCGGCAGTGGTTCGTGCACTTGCGCCGCGCGGTGTCGCAGGTCAGGTGGCCGCTCACGCGCCAGCAGTCGTGATTCTCGGAGCGTTTTTTGATTCGCTTGCCTTTGTCGTTTTTCGCGTAGGTGCCGTCCTGGTTGCGCACGTAGGGATCGTCGGGCCAGCACCGGGCGTCCGCGATGCAGATCCGGGAGAAGGCATCGCAGGTCTTGCCCTGCGGGCACTGCTCGTCGCTCTGGCACTGCGTACAGGCGTGCGTGGCCGCGTTACAGCGCTGCCCCTCGGCACACTCGCTGTCGAGCCGACAGTCCCGGCGCGGGTTTTGATCCTTCCAGAAGTCCTTGAAATACAGTGGTTCTTTGTATTTCTCATCGGACACCAGGCTCGGATCGATGCCGTCGCCGATGAACTCGATCTGGATGTCCTGCCCGAACAGCGACTTGCCCCCCCGCGCCAGGCCGGGGAAGGCGAACTTCATCTTGGGGTAGGCGGCCACCACCTCGGGCCGGGCCCGGATCTGCTCGACCACCTCGTCGGTGATGGGGGTCTTGAGCTTCTGGCCCTCCAGGGTGGATTTGGGCGGGACGAGCTCGACCTTGTTGAGCGGCAGGATGTCCTCGCTGTGAATCCAGACCTTGACGCCGTTTCGGAGCCCCACGAAAAAAGATAGCGAGGCGATGCCGATGACGATGCCGATGGCCGACATGGAGAAGTGGCCTAGGTTACGACGGATGTTCTTGCCGATGAGGCGAGTCGTCTTGACGGGTTGCATGGAGCCTCAGGCGCGGGAGCGCGCCTTTTCTCGCAGAGGGGGGGATGACTCGGCGTCGGCCTTGCTTTCGGCGTCGGCCTCGCTTTCGGTCTCGGCCTTGCTTTCGGTCTCGGCCTTGCTCCCGGTCTCGGCCTTGCTCCCGGTCTCGGCCTTGCTTCCGGTCTCGGCCTTGCTTCCGGTCTCGGCCTCGCTTCCGGTCTCGGCCTCTGCGCCGGCGTCGGCCTCCGGAACTCCGCGGGCCTCCGATTCGGAGCCGTCTTCCGCGTCGGCGTCCGACTCGGCGTCCGACTCGGCGTCCGACTCGGCGTCTGCCGGCAGCACGCTGACGTCGGCGCAGTCCGGGTCGTCGACCTGAAGATCCGGATCCACCACGATGCCGTCTTCGAGCCGGATCAACCGGTCCGCCACGCGAGAGACCCGCAGCTCGTGGGTCACGATGAGGACCGTGATCCCCTCCTGCTTGTTGAGCCGGGAAAACAGCTCGATGATCTGCAACCCGGTGTTGGTGTCGAGGTTGCCCGTGGGCTCGTCGCAAAGCAGCAGCGTGGGCTGGTTGAACAGCGCCCGGGCGATGGCCACCCGCTGCTTCTGGCCCCCCGACAGGTTGCCGGGGCGGGCATGGATCTTGTCGGCGAGCCCCACCCGGTCCAACATCTCGGTGGCGTGCTTGAGGGTGTCGTTGCTGCGCTCACCGAAAAACGAGGGCAGCGCCACGTTTTCCCAGCAGGTCAGGTGATCCAGCAGGTTGAAGGCCTGGAAGACGAATCCGATCTCGCGGTTTCGCAAACGCGAGAGGCGGCGGTCCGACAGCGTTCGGTAGGTGTGACCCAGCACCTCCACCGCGCCATCGTACTGTCGATCCAGCCCGCCCACGATGTTGAGCAGCGTGGACTTTCCCGATCCGCTGGTGCCGATGATGGAGACCAGCTTGCCTTCCTCGATGCTGAGGTCGATGTCGTGGAGCACCTGCTGTCGGCCCGCACCACTGCCATACCACTTGTTGACGCCTTGGAGGCGGATGACGGGCTTCGACATGCGCACTGTTATAGCACACGCCCTTTCTGGGTCAAGAGCCGTTACGCGCTCAAATCATTGCTGTTTTCAACAAGCAAGTGCTGGATGAGCGCTGCAACGCCAGCCGCCGGGGACCCGGTCGGCCGGCGCGGGCGATGCGCACGACGCGAAAGGGTTTGACACCCACGGCCCCCCTCGCCAAAAACCGACCGGAGTCGGACCTGCGTCACCGACGCCTTTGACCCGGCAGCCGGAGCCATCGATGAGCAATCAGCGAACGCCCCCGCGACCCTCTGCCCCCGTGGCCCCCCCAGAAGCCGCGGCGTCCCCCGACAGGTCTACGCCGGGGTCGC
>CAYFWA010000447.1:0-6133 GCA_964346625.1 uncultured Myxococcales bacterium | reverse complement strand
CGTCTCTGCCTCTGCACGCCCGCTTCTTCCTGGCGGCGCTCGTCGATGAGCAGCACGATCACCATCATCTCCGGATTCTTGGTGCTGATGGCGTTGGCGACGTCCTGCAGCAGCATGGTCTTGCCGGCGCGGGGCGGCGAGACGATGAGGCTGCGCTGACCCCGGCCGATGGGGCAGATCAGGTCCACGATGCGCGTGGACATGTTCTTGGTGTCGAACTCGAGGTCGATCTTGACGTTGGGATACAGCGGGGTGAGGTTGTCGAATAGGATCTTGCCGCGCTGGGCGTCCGGCGGCTCGAAGTTGACGCTGTTGACCTTGAGCAGCGCGAAGTAGCGCTCGCCGTCCTTGGGGGGACGGATCTGGCCGTGCACCGTGTCGCCGGTGCGCAGGTTGAAGCGCCGGATCTGCGAGGGCGAAACGTAGATGTCGTCCGGGCCCGGCAGGTAGTTGTAGTCAGGCGCCCGCAGAAAGCCGAAGCCGTCGGGCAGGGTCTCGAGCACGCCCTCTCCGTAGATCTCTTGGCGCTTGTCCGTCATGGCCTTGAGCAGGGAGAAGATGAGCTCGGCGCGGCGCATGTTGGCCGAGTCGGTGATCTCGTTCTCCTGGGCCAGGCGGGCAAGCTCCTTGATGTTCATACGCTTGAGGTCGCTGAGATTCATGGGGATTCCTCCAGTGAAAGGGCCGGGGCGCCCCACACGATCGGGATGCGCGAATCGCGCCAACGCAAAATGGCGATTGAGATCGGGCAGCCGGATTGTACGTGCTGACGCTCGGTAGAAAACGGGGGTGGGAACTGTCTTGCCTTGGGCTTCCCTTTTTCAAATTGTTCAGACATCCGTGTAGCCGGTGCATCCTCGCGGACTGCGGTTACACGACTGGTAAGCGGTGCGTACATTTTTGTCTAATTCGGCATGTTGTCAAGAATGATTCTTCGTTTTCCGGTGGGGAGACCTCGGCGTCGAGCCTCCGCCGGGGGGGCGCTGGGTGCTGCCCGGTCCTACGGCCCCCGGTGGTGCCTCGAGCGAGCACCACGGTGACCCCCGCCGCCGCCAGCAGCGTTCCGGCGCTCCGGCGCCCCAGCGGAGCAGGGAGCGCAGCAGACCCGGGTGCGCCCGCCAGGTGCGTCGGGACTGGCGCCAGGAGGCGGCGAACCGCCCGCGGATCCCGCTTGGCTCTGCCCGGGCCGCCGGAAGGTTGATCACGCAGGGCCACGGCAGCTCCGCGGAGCGCTCCGACGTCCCGGATGGTGCCCTGGGTTCCGTGGGTTCCATGGTTTTCAGGGGGGGGGCGAGCTCGGCCCCGGTCAGACCGTATGGACGCAGCCGGTCTACGCCTCGTCCGAGTCCCGGCCGGTGTCGGCGTCCGCGTCGCCGCCGTTCCCTTCCCGCTGATCGGGTGAGGGGTCCTCGGTGCCTCGGGGCGCAGGGGGCCTCTCACCCGCCTCGTCAGTGTCGTTCGTCGCGGCGCTGGCATCCCCGCGGGCGCCGGTGGGCTGTTGCGGGCCTCCCGCGTCCTCGCCGCCCGTCCGCCGCGTGCCCAGGTGGGTGGACGCGGTCACCTCTCCCCCGTAGATGTCCCCCACCAGCAGGTGGGTCTCCACCGTCCCGCCGTGGACGTGACCCACCACCAGGTTGACCTTCGAGAGCTCACCGCCGTGGATGTCTCCCACCACCGCGTTGAACGCCCGCAGCGAGCCCCCGCGGACGGTGCCCAGCAGCAGGTTGACCGCGGTGAGGCTCCCCCCGGTCACCGCGCCGCGGATCACGTTCACGCCCCGGACGGTCCCGCCGTGGACATCACCGAGCAGCAGGTTCAGCCCCCGGACGGAGCCGCAGCGCACGGCGCCCTGGCAGACGCCGACGCCGCGGACCGTTTCGCCGTCCACGTCCCCCACGTGTCGCTCCCGGGAGCGACACGTCAGCTCACCGGCGAGCACCATGCGGCGCAGCTCCTGCAGCTCCCCGCGGATGGGCTCGGGCAGGGCGGACAGGGTGAGCTCCACCAGGGGGTTGCCGAGCACCATCTGGGCGACCACGTGGAACGGTTGCTTCATCATGGCAGAGCTCCTGGGAGGGGGATCACTCGGATCGGGGGGCTGAATCCTCGGGGGCGGAGGGTTCTCCCTCGGAGCCGTCTGCGGACAGGGCCTCGAACAAGGGCTGCTTGGTCATGTCTTTCGCCGACTCCCAGAAGTAGTGATACGTGGTGGAGACGATGATGACCTGGATCGCCACGAACAGCAAAAACTCGGGGAAGACCCGCATGAAGACGCACAGGTAGACCAGCACCATGTTGATGATGACGTACACCGCCGCCGGGCCGCGGCCGGCCTTGAACTTGGGGACCTTGAGGCCGAACACCATCAGCGTTGCCACGAGGGCGACGAGGATGGGGTAGTACTCGCGCACGGTCTGCCCGAACACCATCCCTCCGAACAGTCGCAGATCTCCCTCCCAGCCGGGGTAGGCCTGGGGATCCCCGCTGTATTTGAGCAGCACGAGGTATCCCGCCACCACCGTCGCCGCGCCGGCCGGGCTCGGCAGGCCGAAGTAGATATCCGTGCCAGAGGTCTGGGCGAAGACGTTGAAGCGCGCCAAACGGAAGGCAGTGGCCAGCACGAAGAAGCCGCAGGCGGCGAACAGCAACGTACGGTGCAGCTCCGAGGCGGAGTAGACGAAGGCGGGGTGGCTCGCCAGATCCGCGAAGATCACCATGGCGGGCGCCACGCCGAAGGAGACCAGATCGGCCAGAGAGTCGAACTCCACGCCGAAGCGACCCGTGGCGCGCAACGCGCGGGCGGCGGCCCCGTCGAACCGATCGAAGCACACCGCGAGCAGCACGAACCAGCCCGCCAGGTAGGCGTTGCCATACACCGAGTAGAAGCACGAGAGCGTGCCAAAGGTGAGGTTGGTGGCGGTCAGGCCGTTGGGTACCAAATAGCGCCAGCCGCCATGGCGCAGTGTCAGTCCTTCGGTCATCGTGGCCGTGCCTACTCGTCCGGGTGCATGAGCTTCTGGTAGATGAGGGGGCCCAGGCTATCGACCATCAGCTTTTCCACGGCCCCGTGGATCATTTGTTTCTGCTCCTCGGACTCGTAGATGAAGCGGATCCCCATCCCCGGATCGGTCTCGTCCGGGGCGGCCGGGTTGGGGGGCTCGCCTTCCTTGACCACCCACATCACCCGCCCCGTGAGCTTGATGGGCTCGTCCATTTGCGGAACGCCGAGGCTGAAGATGAACTCCGTGCCGATCTTCAGGGCCTTGTTGGTCCGGATGAAGGTGCCCCCCTTGGAGATGTTTTTCGTGTAGTCGGCGAAGAAGGTGTTGAGCCGCTTGTACTCCACCTTCAGCTCGATGGGTACGCGCGGATGTTGTCGCCTCTCCGACGGATCTTCAGCCATTTCTTCTCGCCCTCTCCCACGCGGTTCGGGCCGCGCGCTGCGAGCGGCCTCGTCGCCGCCGCGCTCGCCAAGCCCCCTAGAGATATCGTCTTCGCCGCCGGATGACAAGGGAAGGACCGGATTCGTCTGCCACCGCGGCGTCGGGCATCGTCCAGGGTGAGGGAGTTGCAAATATCCGGCTTCGCTGCAAAACTGCCTGGATGCCGCTGTGGTTGTCCCGCACGCGCGCCGCCCTGGGCGCCCTGGGCCCGGCCCTGAGGTCCCTGGCACCGCACCTGGTGGTGCTCACCATCTACGGGGTGGTGGCCTGGATCTGTACCCGCGTCCCGCTGTTCGACGTGCTGGGCTACGAGTCGTCCTTTTTGTTTGCGCTGCTGGGCTCCTTCGCCTCTTGCCACCTCACCGTGGTGCTCGTGCATCGCTTCCGACGGGCGCGGGGCGGCGATCCCCTGGACTCCCCGCTCACGCCCCTGGGCGAGGTGGCGGCGCTGTATGGGCGCGCCCTGGCGGTGAGCCTCGGCCTCCTGGTGCTGCCCCTGGACATCCTGTCGGCCAACGCCATCGACGTGCGCAACTGCAACTATTGGGAGGGGCTGGCCTGGTTCGGCGTCCTGCCGGGCGTCAGCGCCGCGGTGGCCGCGGCCTGGGGCACGGCCCTGGGGTTGCTGCCCGTTCGGCGGCGCTGGGCCGTGCTCGGGGGATATCTGGTGATCCTGGCCTCCCTCGCGCTGGGCTTCTGGCGGTTCTATCGGGAGCCCCCGGTCTGCCAGTTCGATCCCTTCGCCGGCTACTTCAGCGGCAACCTCTACGATGATCACATCGCCATCACCGACGCCGTGCTGTGGGCGCGGCTCTATCACGCGGTGGGGGCGGCCACCGTGCTGCTGGTGGCCGCCCGGTTCTTCGTGCCCGGCCGGGCCCGGCTCACCTGGCGGCCGCCCGCGGCCCGGTGGCGGCTCAGCGCGGCGGTGGGCATCGGGTTGCTGGTCACCGGTGGGCTGTATCTGGCCGGGGGGCGCTTGGCCTACGGGGTGGACCGGGAGGACCTCATCCGAGTGCTCGGCGCCGAGCATCGGACGCCTCACTTCGTCATCCACTACCCCCCGGACACCGCAGCGGCGCGGGAGATCCGCTGGCACGGGGCGGACGCCGAGTTCCGCTGGCACCAGCTTCGTCGTTTCTTCGGGGTGGCGCCCGCGGACCGGATCCGGATCTACTACTTCACCGACGCCGCGCAGAAGCGGCGCTGGTACGGCGCGGCCAAGGTCGACATGGCCAAGCCCTGGGCCCTGGAGACCTACCTCACTCAGCGCGCCTTCCCCCACCCCGTGCTCCGCCACGAGCTCGCCCACGTGTTCGCGGCCGTGTTCGGCGACCCGGCCTTCGGGGTGAGCCTGCGCTGGGAGCGGGTGGCCGGCGTCCTGCCGGTGCCGCAGTTCAACCCGGGCCTGGTGGAGGGCGCGGCGGTGGCCGCGGACTGGGAGGGGCGCGGCGGCCTGACCCCGCACCAGTGGGCCCGGGCCATGCAGGTGCTGGAAAAGGCGCCCCCCTTGCAGGCCGTGATGGGCTACGGCTTTTTCGGCGCCGCCTCCGGGCGCAGCTACACCGTGGCCGGATCGTTCTGCCGCTTCCTGGTCCGCCGACACGGCGCCGCGCGGTTCCGGCGGCTCTACCGCAGCGGCGGCGATTTTCGGGGGGTCTATGGCCGGAGCCTCGCCACCCTCGAGTCCCAGTGGAGCAGCTTCCTGGAAAAGATCCACCTGACGTCGCGCGAGCTCGATCGGGCCCGGGAGCGGTTCCGGCGGCGCCCCGTGTTTCAGCGCCCCTGCGCCCACGAGGTGGCTCGCCTCGAGGATCGGGCGGGGCGTCTCAACCAGCGGGGAGAGCACCTGGCCGCGGCGCGAACCTACCGGAAGCTGTGTCGATTCGATCCCGGGCAGCCCAATCACCGATTCGGGTTGATGGTGTCGTGGCTCGAGGCGGGGCGCCGAGAGCGGGCCCTGAAGGCGGCGCGGGCCGTGTGGCGGCACCCGGCCACCACGCCGCCGCTGCGGGCGGTGGTGCTGCGCCGACTGGGCAACCACGCCTGGCGCCAGGGTCGGCGGGAGCGTGCGGCGGAGCTGTTCGACGCGGCGTCGCGGCTGCCCGTGTCCCCCGGCACCGCGCGGGATCTGGCGGTGCGCCGCTGGGCCGTGGCGGACCCCCGCCGCTCGCAGCGGGTGCGACCCCTGCTCGCACCGCGGGAGGAGGAGGGTCCGGCGCCGGCGGCGGCCTGGCAGGCGCTGGCCGAGGCCTACCCGCGCGACGGGCTGGCCCAGTACCTGGTGGGCTCCTATCACCGCTACCGCCGGGATTGGGACGCCGCCGCCCGGACTTTGCGGCACGCCCTGGCGCTGGGGCTGCCCGACGCCCGGTTCCGGCGCGAGGCGCTGCTGCGCCTGGGCTTCGTGCACGTGCGGGCCCTGCGCTTCGTGCGGGCCCGCGTCGTGTTCGCGCGGCTCGATGTGCCCACCGAGCCCGCGGCCGTGCGCCTCGAGGCCCGCGACTGGATGGAGCGCTGTGATTTCTTCGCACGCCACGCCGTGGCGCTCGGGCTGGGGGCGCCGGTCACGGGCGACGATTGGCAGGCCGAGGACAGCGAGGACAGCGAGGGAAACGACAACAGCGGGGGCAGCGAGGACACTGAGGACACTGAGGACACTGAGGACACTGAGGACACTGAGGACACTG
>CAYFWA010000446.1:0-6136 GCA_964346625.1 uncultured Myxococcales bacterium | reverse complement strand
GCCGCCGGAGCCAGCGCCGCCGGAGCCAGCGCCGCCGGAGCCAGCGCCGCCGGAGCCAGCGCCGCCGGAGTCAGCCCTGCCGCTCCGCCGGCGGCCACGCCCCCGCCGGCAGCGAGCGCGACCCCCACCGCTGGAGCGCCTGGCCCCGAGGACGCGCCCCCGCCGGACCCAATCGCCGCGCCCGCGCCCGCCCCCGCAGCCGATCCCGGCGTGGCGCCCGCGGCGGCGCCCGCCCCCGGCCCCGAGTCCGCGCCCCCACCGCTGGTGAGCCCCGAGGCGGCGCCCGTGCCCGCCGCGGCCCCGCCCTCCCACGCCGCGGTGGCGGTACCGCGGCCCCAGGTGCCGGCCCGCGGCCTGGTGGACGCCCTGCTACGCCGGATGGCGGAGCTGGGCGCCTCGGACCTGCACCTGTCGTCCAACAGCCGCCCCTACCTGCGGCTGCACGGGTCCATGCAGCTCCTCGAGGACTTCGAGGTGCTGTCCCCGGACGCGATGTACGCCGAGCTCTACGGCATCATGCCCGAACGTAACCGCCAGGAGTTCGCCCAGCGCAACGACACCGACTTCGCCCACGAGATCCCGGGGCTGTCACGTTACCGCGTGAACATCTTCCGGGACCGCCACGGCCCGGGGCTGGTGATCCGGGCCATCCCCTTCGAGATCCTGACCCCGGAAAAACTCGGGCTGCCGCCCCAGGTGCTGAGCCTGTGCGACCTGAGCAAGGGGCTGGTGGTGGTCACCGGCCCCACGGGGTCGGGCAAGTCCACCACCTTGGCCACCCTGATCGACTACATCAACCAGCACCGCTCGGACCACATCATCACCGTGGAGGACCCCATCGAGTTCGTCCACGAGAACAAGCGCTGCCTGGTAAACCAGCGCGAGGTCCACCTGCACACCGACTCCTTCAAAGACGCGCTGCGGGCCGCCCTGCGCGAGGATCCGGACATCGTGCTGGTGGGCGAGATGCGGGACCTGGAGACCATCGCCATCGCCGTGGAGACCGCCGAGACCGGGCACCTGGTGTTCGGCACCCTGCACACCACCACGGCGCCGAGCACCGTGGACCGCGTCATCGACCAGTTCCCCGCGGATCAGCAGGAGCAGATCCGCGTGATGCTGGCCGAGTCCCTGCGGGGCGTCATCGCCCAGAACCTGTGCAAGCGCATCGGCGGCGGGCGCGCGGCGGCCTTCGAAATCCTGGTGGCCGACAGGGCCGTGGCCAACCTCATCCGGGAGCGCAAGACCTTTCAGCTCTTCTCGCTCATGCAGACGGGCAAGGCCAAGGGCATGCGCACCCTCAACGACTCGCTGATGCAGCTCGTGCGCGACGGGTTGGTAGAGCCCACCGAGGCCTATCTAAAGGCCGCAGACAAGGCCGAGCTCAAGACCTTGCTCGAGCGCGAGGGCCACGAGGTGCGGGTCTCCGGCGCAGAGTGAGCCTCGCGGGTCTTCGGCGCCGGCGCTGCCTACGCGTTGCCCGCCTCCTCCGCCGTGCCGGGCGCTTGTGTCTCACCGGCCTCGCGGTGCAGCCAGGCGAAGATCCCCGGCCAGTGCGACCGCAGCTCCCGGCGCCCCATGAAGGTGCCGATGTGACCGCCGTCGGTGAGCACCTCTCGCACGTGGGACGAGCCGAAGAAGCGCCGCGCCTCGAGAAGCTGCGGCGGCGGCGTGATGTGGTCCCGGGCGCCGGCCACCAGGCACAGCGAGCAGGTGATCCGCTCGAGGCGCACCCGCTCGCCGAGGCAGGTGAAGCGGCCCTGCACCAGGCGGTTCTCCTTGAACAGCTCCCGCACCGCGCGCAGATACATGGGCCCCGGCAGGTCCTTGGGCGCGCGGTACCAGTCGTTGAGCTGGTGGTAGCGCCGCAGCCACTGGGGGTCGTTCAGGTGGTTGTAGATCGACAGGGGCTTGAGGAAAAACCGCTCGAAGGGTTGCAGCGCGTCGAAGCCCAGGGAGATGAGGCTCCCGGGCATCCGCCCCTGACCCGCGAGCACCAGGGACCGGTAGGCGGCCATGGGCATCACCCGCGTGAGGTGCTTGAGCACGCCCTCGCCGGCCTGGAAGTCGATGGGCGCCGCCACCAGGGTCAACGACACCGTGCGCTCCGGCCGCAGGGCCGCGGCCACCGCCGACTCCCAGCCCCCCTGGCACACGCCCAGCAGGTGCACGCCGCGATCACCGCCGAGCCGCGAGGCGGCCTCGAGGATGTCGGCCACGCTGTCGTCGATGTCCCGTCGGGCGGTGCGGGCCGTGGCCGTGCGCCACTGGATCACCCCCACCCGGGCAAAGCCCGCCTCGAGCGCCGCCCCCACCAGGCTTTGGCCCGGCGCGAAGTCCACGATGGTGCTGCGGTTCACCTCCGGCGGCACGATCAACAGTGGCGGGGCGTCCGCGTCCCTTGCGGTGTCCCGCGAGGTCTCCGAGCCGCCAGCGCGCGTGAACTCGCGCAGGCGGATGGCCGCGGTCTCGTGAAGCACGCGGTTGGGGGTGACGAAGCGCTGGGACGGCGCCTGGCGCAGCCAGGTCTGCTCGGCGAAAGCGTGCGTGCGGGCCAGCAAGGCCGGCAGCGGCGACAGGCTCGCCAGCGACGACACGGTGGTGTCTCGGTCGGGGGCCATCATCAGCGCCCTCCTTTGTAGGTTCCCTCGCCGCCGTCCGCCGCCGTTTCCGTATTCTTTTCGTCCTCCGCGGCCTCCGCGCCCTCCGCGATTTCCGTGTTCCTCGAGGCCTGCGCGCCCGATGTCTCCCCGCCCCCGCCTCGATCTGTCGGCTCGCCCGACTGCTGCTCCAGGTAGCCCACCACCGCGGCGAGGCCCTGGGCGACCTCGGTCACCTGGGCCTCCAGATCGCCGATGCGTTGGTCCATCAGCTCCAGTGCCTCCACCAACCGGGCGAGATCCTCGGCGCTCGCCGCTCCCTCCCCTTCGCCCCTACCACCGTCGTAGCCGACCTCGGAGAGCCGCCGCGCGAGCTCCCCGAGTCGCCCCGAGTCCCCGAGCAGCGCGCTCCACCAGGACTCCAGGGACTTCTGCCAGAGCTGGACGAGCTGGCCCCCCATGGCAGAAAATGCCGGATTCGAAAAGGGATTGTCGGGCATGAGAACCTCCAGGGCCGGATCCCGCGGGCGGGCCAAGTCGCGGTGACGCGACACGGACAGGCCTTATGGACAGACCTTCATCGGCTACGATGCTGCCATACGGGACGCTTTTATATTGCAATGCAACATTTCGTCGTTCATTGCTATGTAATGCTCAAATATATAAATGTCAACCAGAGACTGCATTGCACAACCATCCGATGTTGCATCGCCACCAAACACCGCATATACTGCGTATCATGAGCACCCACGAGCCCCAGGGCACGCCCATCCTGATCAAGAAGTACGGCAACCGCCGTCTCTACGACACCTTCCGCAGCCGCTACATCACGCTGGATGACCTGGCCGGCATCGTCCGGGACGGCGCCACGGTGAAGGTGGTGGAGGCCAGCACCGATCGGGACCTGACCCGCCAGGTGCTTTTGCAGGTGCTGCTCGAGCAGCAGGAGGCCCTGAACATGGTCCCGGTGGAGTTGCTCCACGCCGTGCTGCGGGTGCAGGGCACCCTGGAGCAGGCCCCCTTCGCCGCCTTCCTGTCGGCCACCACCCGCCAGTTCCTGCAGCAGGGCAACCAGGTCGCGCAGCAGTTTCGGAACCTCGTGTCGGGATTCGCACCGCACGCCACCGCCTCCGCGGCGGCGCCGGGCGCCTCTCAAGGGTCTGAAGCCGCCCGGGGCTCCGCCGCGCCGCCCCCTGCCGAGCCTGACGCGAACGAGCCCCCTCCTGCCGCGGGGCCCGTAGGCGAGCCCGAGCGCGCGCCCGGGCCCCCCGCCGAAGGCAAGGGAGACCTCGGCCAGGTCCGCGCCCGCATGGATCGCCTGCTCGGCAAGCTCAACCGGTAGTCCCTCCACCTCCTCATCGGGTGTCGGCCTGCCGTCGCGCTCTTCGCTCCCCGCCGAGACCCCGGCGCCTTTGGGCACGCTCATCCATCAGGAAGTAACGCGTCCCCCGGACGCTCGACACGCGTTGCGAGCGAGTATCCCCTGTAAGGCTCGACCCCGCTTCGTCGTTACTCGCCCCAGAGCGCCCGTGAATCCACGATCACCGCCCCGGTCCCCCGTCGGACCACAGCGGCGGACGCCCGAGGAGGCCGATCTTGCACACCCTGCTTCTACCTGCCCTGCTTCTCACGCTCCCCGCCTCCGCGCCCGCGGCCGTCCCGGACGGCTGGCGCCCGGTGGAAAAGACGAAAAACCATCGCGCCACGAAGCCGCCCCGCGCCGAGAAGCCAACCCGCAGCGCAAAGCCGATCCCGCCGCCGAAAGCGGCGCCAACCACGGAGACCGCCAAGGCAGCGCCGGCCGTGGCCCGGCGCCGCCGAAAACAGACGCGCGCGCGGCGCCGGGGCGCCATCACCCAGGCCCGCTACCGGCGTTCCCGGCGCTCTCACCGGTATCGGCGCTCCCGGCGATATCGACGCCAGCGGCGGTACCGCCGCTCCCGCCGCCGGCGCCGCTCCCGCCGCTCCTCGAAGAGCTACCTCAAAGACGGCGGGCTCACCTTCACGCTCATGGGCGGCTACAGCGACCGTATCCGACCCGCGGGGCCCTACGAGGCGCTGCAGCGCTACGGGCTATTCGGCTACACCTTCGGCTGGAGCTTCTCACCGTACCTGCACCTGGGCGTGAGCGTCAGCGCAGACTTCATGGGTCAGCGAGACGGCCAGCTCGGCCGGGTCAAGGGGCTCGGGCAGCTCAACGTCACCTCGGATCTCACGGTGCGTCTCATCGCGCCCTCGGACCGACGCTACGTGGTGCCATTCCTCCAGCTCGGGCTGGGGGTGACGTGGCTGTCCGGTAGCGTCAGCCGGGAGGAGACCGGCGAGGGGTGCGACGGCGAGCCCGAGACCACCGAGACCACCGAGACCACCGACAACATCACCCTGGCCCGGGGCGGCATCTTCCAGGTGGGCGGCGGAGTGGAGTTCTACCTGACGCGCTGGCTGGCGCTGGGGGTCCGTGCGCTGTATCGCCTCCAGGTCATGAGCGGGCTGCGCTGCGCCGAGGGGCCCAACGCAATCTGCGACCCCGCCGTGGATCCCAACCAGCAGAACCTGCACGTGCTGTCCACCGACGCCTACCTGACCTTCCACTTCTGGAGCCTGTGACGGGCGCTGCATCGCGTCCAAATGCGGTCATCAACCGGCGGACGCTCCGCCCTCAGGCCGCACCTCCTTGGGCCGGACGTAGATCACCTTCTCCACCTCGGCCACCACCGTGCCCGCGTCGTCCTCCACGGTCGCCGTGAAGGTGGCGCGGGTGCGGCCGTCGCGCAGGGCGGCCTCGCGCACCTGCGCGATCCGCTCCTCGGACAGCTCGAAGCGCACCGCCACCCGCCCGCGGCCCGGCCGCCGAAACCGGATGGTGGCCGCCTGGTCCCACACGAGGAACGCGGGCCCCAGGTTCTTGATGAGCATCAGCATGAAAAACGGGTCGCACATGGCGTAGAGCGACCCGCCGAAGTGCGTGCCCACGTAGTTGCGGTTCCAGGGCCGCAGGGGCATCTCCACCCGGATCTCCCGGTAGTCCGGCGCGATGTACGCGACGCGGATCCCCGTCCCCAGATACGGCGGGTAGAGGTTGATGGCGAGGCGCAGGTTCCGCTGCATCCAGGCGGCGAGCCAGCGGCGGGGCAGCTTGGCGAGTTCGGAGAGCTTCATCACGACCCGGCTACCATAACATCTTGCCGCGCGCTTCTGCGTGCTCGGATCGCGGATCACGGTCACTTCGACAGCAGCCGCTGCACGCGCGCGGTGAGCTTGCCCCGGACCCCCTCCGAGAGCTGCGTCCAGATGTTTCCGAGATAGGCCGGGAGCATGTGGCGCCCGAGGGTGAACACGCTGCCGGCCCGGATCAGCGCCGCGGCGGCGCGGTCCTGACGCTCGTAGGCCGCCGTCGCCGCCACCGCCGCCAGGTAGGCGTTGGTCCAGCGGAAGATCCGTGCCTCGGCGCCCTGAACTGGACACCTTATTCGTGACCGGGGCCTTAGGGAGCGGGTCAAAATAAACTCTGCACTCGGGACGCCGATCCATCCCGG
>CAYFWA010000445.1:0-6172 GCA_964346625.1 uncultured Myxococcales bacterium | reverse complement strand
GTAGTCCTTCTTTGGGGCGTCCGATAGCTCGTAGTCCTTCTTTGGGGCGTCCGATTGCTCGTTGTCCCTTTTCTGGCTGTCCACCTGCCGGGCTTCGGTCGTCTCCGCGTCCCCCTGCGCCGCGCCGGGGAAGCGCAGCGGGGCCTGGGCGTCGCCGGGCTGCTCCACCACGTAGACCACGTAGGCCTTGTTCACCAGCACCAGCCGATCCGGGCGGTGCAGGAAAAAGAAGCGCTCCGGACCGTTGAGGTGATCCATCACCCGGGCCCGGGCGGTGGGGGCGGAGTAGAACAGCTCCCCCTCGAGCCGCGAGCCGTCCTCCAGATCCACGCGCACCCAGACGTGGCGGTCGTAGAGCTCCAGCGCCTCCAGCTCCTGTCCCTCCTGGCGCTCCACCGCGGCCCACAGCACCGCGTCGCGCTGGACCAGCAAGAAGTCGCCGGTGTCCTGATCGCGCCCGGGGAAAAAGGACCGGGGCTGCTCCAGCAGCTCCTGGACCACGCGCTCGGGGGGCTTTCGGGCCTCCTGCAGCGGCACGAACAGCTCCAGCCGGTGGAGGGTCCGGTTGCGCAGTAGCACCCGGACCGGGATCTTCGCCTTGGGGATGTGGTACGTCGCGGTGACGGAGCCCATGGGCTCCGACCCTATCACGGGGACCGGGGTCCCGGCGTCGGAAAATCCGGCGACCGGCCCGGGTCCGCGTGTCGGAAGATCCGGCGGCGTGTCCGGGTCAACGGCTGGCCTGTAAGATTAGATCCCATCGCGGCGTTGGTGCGTTGGAGGTCCGCGCGAGCAGATGTCGAAATCGCAACACTCCCTCGGAACCCTACCCGTGCGGGCGTCACTGCGTGGTGGCGGTGGGAGCCGCGGAGCAAATCGAGGCGCACCATGAGAAATCTCGGATGGATGGCGATGGCGGCGGCCGTGACCGTGCCCACTTTCACCTGCCGACCCGGCGGGCCGGCCGGCCCCAGCGCGCCCGGCGATCCCCGCGGCGATGGGTCGCGGACCGCGCGTGGCGCGCGGTCCGGGGGGGACGCATCGGGCAGAGCAGACGCTTGGACTTCGGCCCGGGCTCCGGCTCCCACGGGGCGGTTGCGGGACGTGCCCCACGCCGACACGCTGGTCAAGCGGGTGCGCAGCTACTTCGCCGGTCGGGTGGGCCGGCGAATCCACATCCAGCTCGACAAGCCCATCTACCAGCCCGGTGAGACCGTGTGGATCAAGACCTGGGATCTCGCGGCCCGGGACCTGGGCGCGCCGCGGTATAGCCGAGGCGTGCGCTACCAGCTCGTGAGCCCCCGGGGCGCGGTGGTGATGCGCAAGCGTGTGCGGGAGCGGGCGGGTATGGCCACCAACGACTTCGCGTTGCCCCGCGGCATGGCGGGCGGCGAGTACAAGCTGCGGGTGATCACCTTCGACGGCAAGCGTGCCGAGCGGCCGGTCATCGTGTCGCGCTACGAGCCGCCCCGGATCAAGAAGAAGCTGGAGTTTCTCCGCAAGGCCTACGGCCCCGGAGACGAGGTCACCGCCACCATCGAGGTCAAGCGACCCACCGGTGAGGCCCTGGGGAAGCACCTCCTGCGCGCCGTGATCCAGGTGGACGGCCGCGCCCAGAAGCCCGTGAAGCTCACCACGGATCCCACCGGGGCCGGCCTGGTGCGCTTCACGCTTCCGCAGAAGATCCAGCGCGGCGCCGGGCTGCTCACGGTGATGGTGTCCGACGGCGGTGTCACCGAGTCCATCACCCGGCGCATCCCCATCGTGCTCGCGAAGCTGCGCTTTGCGCTGTACCCCGAGGGCGGCGCGCTGGTGCAGGGCCTCGATAGCCGCGTGTACTTCGCCGCCCGCAACCTGCTCGGCAAGCCCGCCGACGTGCAGGGGCGGGTGGTGGACGCGCAGGGCCGGGTGGTGGCGCGCTTTCGCTCCGCCTATCACGGCTTGGGGCGCTTCCGGCTCACCCCCGCCCCGGGTCAGCGCTACTGGGCCGAGATCACCCGCCCGCGGGGCATCGCGCAGCGCTTTGCGCTGCCCCGGGCCGCCGCCAAGGGGTGCGTGCTGGCGAGCTACGACGACCTCGACGGCGTCGAGGCGGCGCTCAAGGTCAGGGTGCGCTGCACCGAGACCCGCAAGGTCCTGGTTTCGGCCCTGCTGCGCGAGCGTCTGCTGGACGCCGCCGCGGTGCGGGTCCCGGCGGCGCGGCCGGCCGTGGTGCACTTGCGGCACCCGGAGTCCGCGATCAACCGCTCCCAGGGGGTGGCCCGGGTGACCCTGTTCGACGAGGACCTGCAGCCGCTCGCGGAGCGGCTAATCTACCGCAACCGCAAAAACCATCTGCGGGTCACGGTGAAGCCCGCCCGCAAGTCGGTCCAGCCTCGCGATCCGGTGAGCCTCACGGTCAGCACCGCGGATCCCCAGGGCAACCCCGTCGCCGCGGAGGTGGCCCTGAGCGTGGTGGACGACACCGTGATCAGCATGGCCGACGACAAGACCGGGCACCTGCTGAGCCGGCTGTATCTGGAGCCCGAGGTGCCGGGCAAGGTGCACGAGCCCAACAAGCTGTTCGACTCCGAAAACGCCCGGGCCGGCCAGGGGCTGGACTTGCTGCTGGGCACACGGGGCTATCGCGAGTTCGCCTGGCGACGGGTGCTCGCCCCGCCTCCCCGCGTGGAGACCGAGTCCGCCACGGGCCGCCCGGGCGGCTCCCGGGGCCGCGGGGGGCGTCGGGTCGTGCGGATCGAGAACAACGAGATCCGGATCCGGCCGCCTCAGGCCGCGCGACCGCCGGTCCCCCGGGCGCGGCCCCGCGCGCCTCGCCCCCGGGGCGGGCGGGTCGGCGGGCTCCGGGTCGCGGCCGCCGACAAGCGCCTCGAGGCCCGTGGGCCCCGCCGGGCCCGCCGCCTCCGGCGAAGACCGCGCCGCAACCGCGGCAAGGCCAAGCGGGATCTGGACGAGGTCCGGATCGCCGGTGAGCGGCTCCGGCAGCGGCGCCGCGGCTGGGCCAAGGTCCGGGTGTTTCCCGTGCCCGAGCCCCAGCCCGGCTACCAGGGCCCCCGCACCGACTTCCGCGAGACCATCTACTGGGCGCCCCGGATCCGGACCGGCGCCGACGGCACGGCGCAGGTGCGCTTCCCCACCAGCGACGCCATCACCTCGTTCCGGGTGGTCGCCGAGGGCGTGGGCGGCGGCCTGGCCGGGCGGCAGGAGGCCGTGTTCGAGTCCAGCCTGCCGTTCAGCATGAACGTGAAGCTGCCCGTGGCGGTGAGCGCCAGGGACCGCCTCCGGCTCCCCCTCACGCTCACCAACGACACCCGCAAGCCGCTCCCGGTCACCGTGCAGGCGAGCTTCGGCGAGCTGCTGCGGGTGGAAGGCGACGACGCCTCGAGCGGACACACCGCCAGCGCCAAGGGCAAGGGCAGAGGTGGAGCCGATGGTGCCGCCCAAACCAAGGGCCAGCAGGTCCAGCGCACCATCACCCTGAAGCCCCGGCAGCGACGGACCCTCTATTTTCGCTTGCGGGTCACCGGCACCAAGGGGCGCACGCCGGTGCGCTTCGTGGCCCGGGCCGGCAACCTCAAAGACGAGTTCGAGCGCAAGCTCGAGGTGGAGCCCCTGGGTTTTCCGCAGGAGATCTCGCTTTCGGGTGAGCTCGATCGCCGCGTCGCCCACCAGGTGGATCTCGGCCAGGTGGTGCCGGGCAGCGTGGAGGCCGAGGTGCGGCTGTACCCGAGCCCCCTGGCTACCATGGTGGGGGGGCTCGAGGGGATGCTGCGCGAGCCCTCGGGCTGCTTCGAGCAGACCTCTAGCTCCAACTACCCCAACGTGATGGTGATGAGCTACCTGCGCGAGCACGACCTGGAAAAGCCCCGGCTCACCGCCCGGGCCACGGGCCTGATGCGCCGCGGCTACCGCAAGCTCGTGGGCTACGAAGTCAAGACCCGGGGCTACGAGTGGTTCGGCCGCGCCCCGGGCCACGAGGCCCTCACCGCCTACGGCCTGCTGGAGTTCCAGGACATGCGGCGGGTGTACCCCAAGGTGAGCCAGCAGATGATGGACCGCACCGCCGCCTGGCTGCTGGCCCGGCGGGACGGCAAGGGCGGCTTCGAGCGAAACGGCCGCGCCCTGGATCGGTTCGGCCGCGCCTCCAAGGCGGTCACCGACGCCTACATCACCTACGCCCTTTCCAAGGGCGGCTACGGCGGTCGCATCCGAGCCGAGCTGCGCCACCAGGCCGACCAGGCGCGGACCACCAAAGACGACTACCGCCTCGCCCTGGCCGCCAACGCCCTGCTGCGCGCCCCCGCCAAGTCCGACGGGGGCCGCCTGCGGGCCGCCGGCCGGGCCGCCGCCCGGCGCCTGGCTGCCCGTCAGCACAAAAGCGGCGCCTGGACCCGCGCCGACCACTCGGTGACCCGCTCCGGCGGCAAGAGCCTACGGGTGGAGACGACCTCGCTTTGCATCCTGGCCCTGCTTCGAGCCGGCGGCCACGAGGACCAGGTCCGCCGCGCCATGGGGTGGCTCCGCAAAAATCGCGGCGGTCACGGCCGCTTCGGCGCCACCCAGGCCACGGTGCTCGCCCTCGAGGCCATGACCGCCTACGCCCGGGCCAGCCGCAAGACCCGCCACCCCGGCGCCGTGCGCCTGTCGGTGCGCGGCCGCCGCGCGGGGCGCAGGGCCTACGCCGCCGGCCACGCCGACCCCATCCGCTTCGCCGACCTCGGCGCCCGGCTTCGCGCGGGCAAAAACCGCCTGGTGCTCGAAAAGCAGGGCAAGGGCAAGCTGCCCTACAGCGTGGCCATCTCCTACCGGGCCAAGCTCCCGGCCACAAGCCCCCAGGCCGTGGTCGCCCTCGACACCGCCCTGGACAAAACCCGGGTCAAGATGGGCGAGACCGTTCGCCTCACCGCCACCGTGCGCAACAAGACCCGCAAGGGCCAGCCCATGACCCTCGTGCGCGTGGGCTTCCCCGGCGGCCTCGCCTACCAGAGCTGGCAGCTCAAGGAGCTGCGCGAAAAGGGCCGCATCGCCTTCTACGAGACCCGCGCCCGCGAGATCATCCTGTACCTGCGAGCCCTCAAGCCCGGCGAGACCCGCCAGATCCCGCTGGTGCTCACCGCCGTGGTCCCCGGTCGCTACACCGCCCCCGCCTCCAGCGCCTACCTGTACTACACCGACGAGCACAAGCACTGGACCCCCCCGGTCCGCGTGGAGATCGGGCGGTAGCCTCCACCCCCCGGTCTGCGTCGAGATCGGGCGGTAGGCCCCCCCCACGGGCGCCGCGGTTCACCGCTCGCGGGCGCCGATGATCCGGATGTTCCCGAGGCTCGCGAGGGTTGAGTTTTTTCGGCGCGACCCGCATGCTCGGGAGGGTTCGTTATACCGTCTGCGCTCCGGGACCCGAGACTTGCAACTCGGGGCGAATATCCCGGGGTGTGCGGACGTCAGACGCCTCGGCGTCATACGCCTGAGCGTGGAAACCGCATCACTGGACAGGAGGAAGCGATGATCCGAGCTGGATTGATAATCTCCGCCTTCGCCGTGGTCGCGCTGTCGTGGCCGCAGGCGGCCGATGCGCGGCGTCGGGGCAAGCGATGTCGCAAGGTCTGCCGCAAGGTGAAGGAGTGCCGAAACCACAAGCGCTGCCGCACCGTCCAGAAATGTCGCGACGTGCGGCGGTGCAAGGACCGCCGGGTCTGCCGGCCGGTGCGCAAGTGCAAAACGGTGCAGAAGTGCCGCCCCAAGCGGATCTGCCGTTACGAGCGCAAGTGTCGGCCGGTGCGCAAGTGCCGCAAGGTGCGCGAGTGCCGGCGCCGGGGGGGGCGCAAGGTCTGTCGCAAGGTCCGCCGCTGCAAGACCCACAAGAAGTGCCGGCGGGTAAAGCGCTGTCGGACGCGCAAGGAGTGCCGCCCGGTGAAGCGCTGCCGCACGGTGCAGCAGTGCCGCAACAAGCCGGTGTGCCGCACCCGCCGGGTGTGCAAGCCCGAGCGGCAGTGCCGCAACGTGCGCAAGTGCCGCCCGGTGAAGCGCTGCAAGCGCGTGTGCCGCAAGCGGAAGCGGCGTCGCAAGCGCTAGCGCTTGCGCCTCCTCCCTCCTGACGGCCAGCGCTGTTGAATCAGAACGGCCAGCGCTGTTGAATCAGAACGGCCAGCGCTGTTGAATCAGAACGGCCAGC
>CAYFWA010000444.1:2873-6189 GCA_964346625.1 uncultured Myxococcales bacterium | reverse complement strand
GCGACCGTCCGCCGCGCGACCGTCCGCCGCGCGACCGTCCGCCGCGCGACCGTGACGCCTTCGCGCTCCCGCGCAACGGCCCGGCGGGCCCGCGCGAAGGCCCTGGCCGCCCCGCGGGGATCTCCCAGGTGAATCCAGCGCAGCCAGCCCAGATCCCGCAGCAGGGCCGCGCGGGCCGCACGCTGCGCGGGGGGCAGCCGGGCCAGCCGCCGCGCGAGCTCGCGCGCGGCCTGCCGGGCGTCGAAGGGCGCGGCCCGCGGCGGCCGCGGTTGCGGGGGCGACGGGCAGGCGACGAAGACGCACGCGGCGAGGGCGCACGCGGCGAGGGCGCACGCGGGGACCCGCCGGCTTCGGGCGCACCACCGCCCGACTGCGTCGCGGCCGCGGCCGCGCGGGCCCGCACCGCGCGGACCCGCGCCGCGCGAGCCGGCGTCCCCCAGCCGCGACGAGGTGAAAAGAGGAGTCGCACGCTGCGGGCGCGTCATCGTCATCGGCCAGATCGGCGCTTCGCGTTGCATCAGGAACCCCCTCCCGCGCGACGGGCCGCGCCGCTGGCCCGGGGGCGAGCCGGGCGCCGGGCCGGTCCCGGGCGCGCGCCTCGCCGCGCGAGGGTCAACGGGACCTGGATGCGCTGGTCGAACGCGGACCAGAACCGACGCAGCGAAGCGTAGCGGCGCACCGGCCAGCGGTGCTGCCGCAAAACCAGGCGGCGCCGCAGCACCAGGGTGCCCTGGCGGCGGGTGACCTGCTGGATCCCCTCCACCCCGGGCCGCGGGGGGCTGCCGCCGGCCTGCAGCCGCGCGGCGGGGGGGGCGCTCTGCAGCCGCCAGGCCGGGTCCCACGACACCGTGATGCGCACCCGACGTTCGAAGCGGTAGTGGTACTCCACCGGCAGGTCGCGCTTGGACAGCGGGGCGTAGCGGTGGGTGAGCGGCGACTCGGTGAGCGACAGCCCCACCCGCCGCAGCCGGCCCTCGTCGCGGGCGAGGTCCGGCACGCGGTAGCGGGCGGTGACGCGCACGGGCTGCTCGAGCCGCTCGAGGTCCGAGACCGTTACGCCCTGCACCGCGGCCCGGGGAAACACCGGCGCGATGATCCGCTGGTAGTCGCGCGCGCGGCTGCGCGGATCGGCCAGGCGCGCGCGCCAGGCGCGCGCCGGCTGCCCACGGATCACCCACCGATCCACCACGCGGGCGCTGCCGTCGGCCTCCAGCCGGATCTGCAGCCGCCGCTCGGTGCGGCTGGCCTTGGCGGGAAGCACCGGCGTGCGCACGAGCCGCCCATCTTTGCCGTCGATGATCAGCGCGGTCACGCCCTGGTCCATCCAGGGCAGCTCCCCGGCCCCGGTGCGCTCCGCGGTGCCGTCGAGCCACAGCTTCAGGGCCGGCACGTACAGCACCGCGTGGTTGAACACCGCCAGCGAGGGGGGACGCCGGGCCAGCCGTCCCCCCGGCCGCGTGCGCACCAGCACCGGGTGGGCGGTGATGCCCAGCTCGGACAGCATCACCGCCATGAGCATGGCCTTGTCCTTGCAGTCGCCGAACTTGCGGGAAAACACCTGGGGCGCCGAGTAGGGCTTGTAGGTGTGCATGCCGAAGGCGAGGGCGACGTAGCGGGTCTTTTTGACCACCAGGTGGTAGATGGCCAGCACTTTGTCGCGCAGGGTCCGCTTGCCCCGCACGGCCCGGCGCGCGGCCCGCCGCAACGCGGCGTCGGCGTGGAACTGCTCGCGCACCAGGCCCCAGTACCAGCGGGCCACCGCCGGCCAGCTCCCGAAGGTGGACAGGTGCAGGTGGGCGCGGGTCTCGGCCCAGCCGGGCGCCAGGGGCTCGGGCTCCACCGCGGGGATGGCGGCAGCCTCCCAGCGGTGCAGCACCCGCTTTCCTCGCCGGACGCGCCGGTGCTTCAGGTCGGCCAGGCCCGCGGCGTGAAACCGCAGGGTCCGCGAGGCGGGCAGCGACACCGCCACCTGCAGGTGCCGGGTGGGCGCCGCGGCCTGCAGGGGCAGCAGCGCCCCGAAGTAGTCCTCAAAGGCGTTGGCCGCCGGGATGTCCGAAAGCAGGGTCTGCAGCTCGATGACGTCCCCCGGGCGCAGGTCCGGGAACCGGATGACCTTCACCCGCCGGTCGTAGTACATCCGCACCGCCGGATCGCTCATCTGCACGTCGAGCTGCCGCCCCTCGCGCTCGGTGCCGTCGGCGCGCAGCACCCGCGCCACGCGCACCTGAAGGTGCTGGTTGTCGGGCAGGTAGTCGAAGCGGTGCTCGCGCCACGCGTCCACGCCCTGGCGGTTGTGGATCCGGATCACGGTCTGCTGGAACCGGCGGGCCAGGCCGCTTTCGAGCACGTGGTAGGCGGTGGTGGCGCGCAGCACCTCGGCGTCCGCGCCCTGGGGAGGGGCCGCGGGGCGGCGGCCCTCCCGGCGGCGGCCCGCGGGGCGGTGGCCGACCAACCGCTCGGCGTCCACCGCCCAGCGCTCGACCAACGGGTCGGTGCCGCGCCGCTCGAGGTAGCCCAGCAATCGCCGCACCTCCAGATCCTGGGGGCGGATCTTTCGGGCCCGCTCGAAGGCCTGGCGGGCCGCGGCGCGCTGGCCCGCGCGCAGGGCCAGCCGACCCCGGGCGCGGTGGAGCCGAAAGACGCCGGGCGCCAGGCGCAGCGCCTCGCGCAACACCTTTTGGCCCTGCCGCTTTTGTTCGTTGGCCGCCAGCGTCCGGGCCAGCGCGAGGCGCGGCCGCAGCCAGTCGGGCCGGGCGCGGATCTGGGCCCGGAGCCACCGCGCCACCCGCGCGGGGGCCAGGGCGCGCCGCGCCAGGTTGGCCAGCCGGGCCAGGGCCGACACGTCGGTCTGGTGGGTCTCGACGTAGCGGCGCAGGCGGCGGCGGGCCGGGTCGTGGTGCCCGAGCGCCATCTGCACCGCGGCCAAGGGCTGCTCGATGGCCGGCACGCCGGGATGCTGCCGCGCCAGCCGCGCGAGCAGCCGGTGCGCCAGCGCCGGCATCCGCCGCAGCCGGTGCAGCGCGGCCCGCTCCAGGGCCGCCGGCACGAAGTGGGGATCCTGCTTTCGGGCCCGCGCGTAATACCCCGCCGCCCGGCGATGGCGGCCGGCGGCCTGGGCCTGCTCGCCGAGCTGCTGCAAGGTCAGCACGTCGCGCGGGTCGGCGCGCAAGGCCGCCTCCAGGGCGCGGCGCCGGGCGTCGTCGCTGCGCAGCGTGCGGGCCCGCAGGCGCAGCGCCCGGGCCCGCAGGCGCCGGGCTTTGGCCGCGCCGGCCCCGTCCGCGCCGGCCCCGTCCGCGCCGGCCCCGTCCGCGCCGGC
>CAYFWA010000444.1:1637-2773 GCA_964346625.1 uncultured Myxococcales bacterium | reverse complement strand
CCGCGCCGGCCCCGTCCGCGCCGGCCCCGTCCGCGCCGGCCCCGTCCGCGCCGGCCCCGTCCGCGCCGGCGCGGTCCACCAGGCGATCGGCCCAGCGCTCGGCGCGCTGCTTTCGCGGATCGGTGGGGCGTACTGACAGATGGTAGCGCACCAGATCTTCGAGCAGCCGCGGGTCGTCCGGGCGCCGCTTCGCGGCCTGCTCGAGGGTCTGCCGCACCGTCGTCACCGGGGGCCCGCCCGCGGGCTTGGCCCCCGGCTGGAACACGGTGACCCCGCTGCCCCCTCGGGGACGGGTTCGGCCCCGCGCAGGCGCCACGGATCGCAGCCCGCGCGCCGGGCCGCCTCGCGGGGCGGTGATCCGCAGGATCGCCTGGGGGGCGCGCTCGGGGTGGCTGAGCTTGATCAGAAGCGCGTTGCGCCCCTTTTCGAGCCGCAGCCCGAGGGCGTCCTGGTCGGAGCGCAGCGGCCGCCTCACGCTGCGGCTCGCCACCAGGGTGCCGTTGTGCCACACGCGGTAGGGGCCCAGGGTCCCCAGCCGCAGCGCCACGGTGCGCGCCCGGCTCGAGCGCAGATCCGTGCGCAGGTAGATCACCGATCCGCTGGCCGACTCCATCAGCGCCCCCGGCCGCAGCACGCCGCCGGGAAACACCGCGGGCAGCGGCTGCCACCTGACCACGGCGCGTTTGCCCACCCAGCTCCGGCCGGTGCGCAGCGGCGCCCCCGGGCGCGTCTCGGGGCCGTAGCGCTTGCGCGCCCCCGCCCCGCCGGGGTTTTCGAACGGGCCCGCCACCCACAGCTCGGCAAGCAGCCCCAGCTCGCGCCGAAGCTGGGCGGCCTGCCGCCGCGCCCCGGTGGCGCGGGCCTCGGCGAGCTTCAGCCAGCGCCACCGATCGCGCACCAGGGGATGGAGCCGCTGGCGCCTGGCGCCCACGGACTCGAGCCACCGTGAAAACGTGCCCGCGGGCAGACGCGAGCGCAGCGCCTCGAGCCCTAGCAGCGCCACCACGCCGCGGGGCGAGCGCCCGTGACGCCGAAGCTGCGCGCCGCGTCGCCGCAGCTCGCGCTGCGCCCGGGTGGGCGCGCCCGCGCGCTTTGACGCCTGGCGCTTCGCCCTCGCCCGTCTCGCCGCCGCACGC
>CAYFWA010000444.1:0-1537 GCA_964346625.1 uncultured Myxococcales bacterium | reverse complement strand
TTCGCCGCCGCACGCTTCGCCGCCGCACGCTTCGCCGCCGCACGCTTCGCCGCCGCACGCTTCGCCGCCGGACGCGCGCGAGCAACCCCCGGCTCAGCGCCAGGCCCGCCGAGCAACGGAGACGACCCGGCGGGCCAGCCGAGGCCGAGGCCGACAGCGAGGCCGAAGCCGAGCGCGAGCCCCGGCCGCGACCAGCCGGAAAACGAGAACAACCATCGGGTGTGCCATGTGTTTCGGTGTGTCACGGGCCCGGGTATAGCACAGCTCCCGCGCCCCGTCGGGCCGCGGGCCCGCGGACGGATCCAAAGAGCGCTTCAGGATACCGGTCTCGAAGGAAAGAGCAGAAAGCAAAAAAACAGCAGGCGGGAAGCGAAACTCAGTAATCGCCGAACAGGTCGGTGATCTTGACGTCCAGGGCCGTGGCGACCTTGAACAGCGAGGAGACCGAGGCAGAGCTCTCGGCGCGCTCGATCTGCGATAGGAGGCTCACCGAGAGGTTGGTCCGGCGCGACATCTGCTTGAGGGTCAACCCGCGGGCCTTGCGCAGCTCGCGGATGTTGCGCCCGATGGTGATGTGCAGCTCGTCTTCCTTGCGCAGCACGAGCCCCTTTTTCTTCGCGATCCGAATCAGGACCTCGCGAAACTCGTCGATGGAAAACGGCTTTTTGATATAGGCGCTGACGTCGTGCTCGATGGAGGCGGTGGCCGACTCCAGCGACGGGTAGCCGGTGAGAATGATCACCGCCACGTCTCCGTCCACCTTGCGGATCTGGCTGAGCAGATCGATGCCGTTGAGCTTCGGCATCATCAGATCCAGGATCACGACGTGGAACTCGCTCTGCTTGAGCTCCTCGATGGCCAGGGTGGGATCGTTGATGCTGCGGACCTTGTAGCCGTCGTGAACGAGGAAGTCCTCGAGGTATTCACAGACGTCCTTGTCGTCGTCGACTACGAGTAGACTAAGCTGCGCCATCGCATCCCCATCCGTCGGTCGCTCTCCCCGGTCCCCGCAGCGCAGGGAGGAAGAGGCCAGAATCGGGGCGAGAGGATTTGAACCTCCGACCTTACGGACCCGAACCGTACGCGCTACCAGACTGCGCTACGCCCCGATCGCGTTGAAACCTCTACACCCGGTGAGTTCCCGTGTCAACAGATATCCGGCTTCGCTGCTCATCCCTGTTTTCATCCCTGTTTCTCTCACGTCACAAAGACCACCCTATCCGAAATTACGGTGAGAGTGCAACGAATCTGTTTACTATTTTACGAAAACCCGTGGCGTTGATGTCTCGGTCACGCCGATTTCAGTTGCGTAAAAATTACCGTCACACCTAGTAAAATCCTCCCTCGCCCCATGCGATGAGTCACCAGGGTCCCATGGCCCCTCCCAAACGGGGGATCGGATTTGCCTGCACCGCACCTTGGCTGCCCAACCGCAGTCCCGATGCCCCGCTAGCGCAAACATTCAGAAAAAACTGAATGGATCCGCCAGCCCCGCCCCGCCGCCTCATGCACCGCCCGAGGCGCCAGCGCGCGCCCA
>CAYFWA010000443.1:0-6189 GCA_964346625.1 uncultured Myxococcales bacterium | reverse complement strand
GGACTCCGGCGTGTCACCGGACCATTCCCTGCCACGGCGCAGCGCCCGGGCGCTGGCCAAGGCCACCATGGGGGCCATCACCGCCGCCGAGCTCGACGACTACCTGCAGGAGAAGGTGGGGCTCAAGGCGCTGTCGCTGCTTTTGTCCTCCCCGGTGCGGGTGCGCGAGCAGCGCGACTCGCTGGGCATGGTCTCCGAGGTGCTCGGCCGCGACGGGTGGGTGGGCGCGCCCACGGTGCTGGCCGGCACGCTGTTTCTTCGTCGGGTGGGACCGGATCCGGTGGCCCAGAAGCTGCTGGTGGCGGTCTTGCTGTGTCTGGAACGCCAGCGATCGCGGTAGCGGTGGGGAAGCGGCCGCGGTCGCAAGCAGCGATAGGGCCGCAGACGCGGTAGCAGCCGTGTCTTCGGCTGAACGGTGTGGGGAGACCGGTCTGGCAGGGCAGGGCCTGCCCTCAGGGCAGGCCCTCAGGGCAGGCCCTCACGCGCCGAGGGCGTAGAACCAGCCGGTGGCGGTGCCGATGTAGATGCGGCCCTTGCGCACGCAGGGCGAGGAGATGATCCGGCCGCCGAGGTCGACCTTGGTCACCTCGGTGCCGTCGCGGGCGTCGAGCACGTACAGGTGGTGGTCGTAGCAGCCGAAGATCACCTTGCCGTCCACCACGGCCGGGGAGCTCCAGATGGGCGCCGGGGTCCGAAAGGCCCACAGCTTCGCGCCGGTGAAGGCGTGAAAGCAGTAAAGCTGGCGGTTCTGGCCCCCGGCGTAGAGGCGATCGCCCACCACCGCCGGGGTGGACCACCAGCCCCGCTTGTTGGAAAAGCGCCACACGCGCTTGCCCGTGTCGGCCTCGAAGCAGTACAGGTACGGCGCCTCCTCCTCGGCGGCGGTGAAGACCCGGCCGCCGGCCACCACGGGCGACACGTCGGTGTCGCCCCGGGTCCGGGCCCGCCAGCGCACCTTGCCGCTGCGGGCGTCACAGCAAAACAGCCAGCCGGAGTAGTTGCTGGCGTAGACCTTGCCGTCGGCCACCGCGGGGGAGGACTCCACGCCGCCCGAGCCCAGCGGGCCCTCCAGCCCGCCGAGGAAGGTCTTCCAGATCACCTGGCCGTCTTTGGGGTTTAGGCAGTGCAAATAGCCGTTTTCACCGCCGAAATACAGCCGCCCGTCGGCCACGCAGGGCGAGGAGTCCAGGTCTCGCCCCGTGTTGAACCGCCAGGCGCGCTTGCCGGTGGCCGCCTCCACGCAGTGCAGATGGTTGTCCACGTTGCCGAGGTACAGGTGCCCCTGGTGGTAGCAGGCCGAGCTTTTGAACATGGCCCCGGCGCGGTAGCGCCACAGCACCTTGCCGTCGGCTGCGGAGAAGGCGTAGAGGTGGGCGTCGAGCGAGCCCACGTACACCCGGTCGCCCACGGCCACCGCGGTGCCCGTCCAGCCGGTGCCGGTCCATTTCTTCTCGGCCCGATGCGAGGCGGCCGGGGACACGAAGGTGCCCAGGCGGTGTTTCCAGAGCACGCGCAGCTCGTCGGGCACCGGCCCCGAGCCGTAGTAGGTGTGCGAGGGGTTGCCCCGGAACATGGTCACGTCCGGGCCCCATTTGTCCGCCGGGGCCGTCCGGGGCCGTGTCCCGGGCCGTGTCCCCGTGCGCGCCCGCGTGGTCGCGGCGTCGCGGGCGGGCTCCCGCGCGTCCCGGGCGGCGGGGGACGCCCGCCGCGGTCGCGGACGCCCGGCGCGCCGGCGCGGGTCCGGATCCGGATCCGCCGGACCGCTGCCCGTTGTCCGGCCGGGGGGGGCCTTCTTGTCGCAGCCGGAGCCCGCGCCGGCGATCGCTGCGAGGCCGCCGAGGCTGCCGAGGCCGCCGAGGCCGCCGAGGCCGCCGAGCGCGGTCAGGAATCTCCTACGGGATACCGACATGCGGTGTTCTCCACGTGCCGCTGGGGGGGGGCCGCACGGTTTCGTTTCGATGAGCCGCGCGGTTTCGTTTCGATGAGCCGCGCGGTTTCGTTTCGATGAGCCGCGCGGGGCGCGCTTTCCAACGGCCCGAGTCTGGGCTAAACCGGGTTGGAACACAACAACCACGTCCTGCCAGGTCCTGCGTGCACCCCGGGGACCGCGCTTCGGCACCCGGGAGCGCGGGCGCCCGGGCGCCCGCGCTCCCGGGCGCCCGGGGCAGGCGCTGGACCCTGGACCACGAGCCTCATGCAAGCACCGAGCCTCGACACCGTCCTCACCATGACCCGCCGCGCCGGGCGGGCGGGCCTGCGCACCGCCGCGGTGCTGGGCGAGTCCACGGCGACCACGGCGGCCTACGTCCCGGCGGCGGCCGCCAGCGGCTTCGACCTGCACGTGGGCGCCCGCTGGACGAGTCGCTGGGCCGCCCGCCTGGCCAAGCGCTTCGGCCTGCGCTTCGACGTGCGCGGCCAGGTGCCCGACTACCCGGCGCTCATCGTGGCCAACCACCGTTCCTACGTCGACATCCCCGCCGTGGGTTCCCTCACCGCAGCCCACTTCATCGCCAAGGCCGACATCCAGCGCTGGCCGCTGCTGGGGTTGACCTTCCGCGTCTCCCCGACCCTGTTCGTGGACCGGGGCAACGCCGAGCGACGCCGGGCGCTGCGCCGGGAGGTGCGCCGCCGCTTCGAGCAGGGGGTGTCCATCATCAACTTCGCCGAGGGCACCACCACCGCCGGGCCGGGGATGCTCCCGTTCAAGATGGGGCTGTTCAAGGAGCTGCACCCCATGGGCATCCCGGTGGTGCCCGTGACCTTGACCTACACCGGCATGGCCTCGCGGGTGGAGTGGATCGGCAACGACACGTTTTTCGGGCACCTGCTGCGCCTCGCGGGCCACGACGACCTCACGGCCCACCTGCGCATCCTCGAGCCGATGCAAACCGGGGACTTTCCCACCCTCGAGGGGTTCGTGGGCGAGCTCCGCCGCCGCATGCTCGCGGACCTGGCCACGCGCGAAGACGTCGACCCCGACGCCGATCCCCAGCTCGAGGCGTTGGGCCAGTCGCCTGGGGTAGGCTCGGCGGGGGCAGCTCAGGGATGATCCCCCGACACACGGGGCGCCGGGGGGGATCACCGGCGCCGCCGAGTCCTCGAGGGGGGCCGCACTGATCCGGAAAACCACGTCTTTCGACTTGACAGCCTCTGGCGGCTGAAGTAACTACTCACGCCTCACGGATGTCGATCCGAGGGCATCGATCTGGTCGGCGCGACCGGCGCGACCGGCGCGACCGGCGCGACCGGCGCGACCGGCGCGGTCGGGCGGAGCGAGGACCCAGCGGACGACGAAACGGCTAGCAGGCTGAGCTCAGGTAGACGGCTGAGCTCGGGCTGAGTGAAGGCTGGTTGCCATGCAGAAGACCTACAGCGCCAAGCCCGGAGAGGTCGAGCGGCGATGGTTCGTGGTGGACGTCGAGGGCCAGGTCCTCGGTCGCATCGCCACGGAGATCGCAACGATCTTGAGGGGTAAGCACAAACCACAGTTCACGCCCCACACCGACACCGGCGACTTCGTGATCGCGGTCAACGCCGACAAGATCAAGCTCACCGGGTCCAAGCTGGATAAGAAGAGCTACTACCGGCACAGCGGGTTCATCGGGAACCTGAAGTCCATCAGCGCCGCCGAGCAGCTCCGGCGGCACCCCGAGCGGGTGCTGCACGCCGCGGTGGCGGGGATGCTCCCGAAGAACACCCTGGGACGGAACCAGCTCAAAAAGCTCAAGATCTACGCCGGGCCCGAGCATCCGCACCAGGCGCAAGTGCCCGCGCCGCTCGAGCTGGCCAGGGAGCAAACGGCCAGGGACCAGGCGGACAGAAAGCAAGCGGCCAGCGACCAGGCGGACAAGGACCAGGCAGCCGCGAACCAGGTGGCCGCGGACCAGGCAGCCGCGAACCAGGTGGCCGCGAACCAGGCAGCCGCGGACCAGGTGGCCGCGGACCAGGCGACCGCGGACCAGGTGGCCGCGGACCAGGCGACCGCGGACCAGGCAGCCGCGGACCAGGCGGACAAGGACCAGGCGACCGCGGACCAGGCGGACAAGGACCAGGCGACCGCGGACCAGGCAGCCGCGGACCAGGCGGACAAGGAGTAGGCTGCGATGATCCAGATGGCGAATCGTTGGTATGCGACCGGCCGGCGCAAGTGCGCCGTGGCCCGGGTGTGGATGGCCCCCGGCACCGGGCAGGTGACGGTCAACAAGCGCAGCCTCGAGGACTACTTCAGCCGCCCCGTGCTTCGGCTGGTGGTGCAGCAGGCCCTCGAGCTCACCGAGACCGAGGGCAAGGTCGACCTCGAAATCAACGTCTGCGGCGGCGGCACCTCGGGCCAGGCCGCCGCGGTCAAGCACGGCATCTCCCGGGCCCTCGAGCGCATGAACGCGGATCTGCGGCCCACCCTCAAGAAGGCCGGCTTCCTCACCCGGGACGCCCGGGTCAAGGAGCGCAAGAAGTACGGTCGCCGCGGCGCCCGCGCCCGCTTCCAGTTCTCCAAGCGCTAGGCCGCAAGCGCCAGACCGCAAGCGCCAGGCCGCAAGCGCCAGGCCGCAGGCGCCAGGGGGCGCCTCTGGCGCCCCGTCCCGCTCGATCGTCCCTCCCGATCCTTCTTTCCCCGCTTTCCTCCATCGCGATCGTCTCGGCTCGGCGCCGGCGGCCGCCACGGCGCAAATGGCTCGGTGCACGAGCCGATCGCTCCCGAGGCCGGAATCGACTATCATCGGGCGCAGATGCGTCTGCCGCTGTTTTGGAAGATCCTGCTGGCCACGGTGCTGCCGTTGGTGGCCTTCGCGCTGCTGGGGTTCACCACGAACCGGCTGGCCCACCGCGCCCACAAGGTGGCCCGGCAGGCCCACTACCTGGCGCGGCAGGAGTCCGAGGCCGAGCTGGGCCGGCGGCTCGTGGCCATCGCGCAGTCGGCCGCCGCCCTGATGCGCGCCGAGGACGTGCGGCTGCTGCAGCCCGGCGACGAGCGCAGCCGCACCTACCGCCGCCTACGCGCCCAGCTCCGCCAGGTGGCGCAGCGGGCCCGGGCGCGGCGGCTGTATCTGGTGGACCGCCAGCGCCGCAGCCTGTGCGACACCCGGGCGAAGGTGCCCATCGGCAGCCCCTACTATCACCTGGACGTGGAGCGGGAGCTTTTGCGCGGCGTGTTCCGCCAGCGCGCCGCGGCCTCCATGCTGTTCACGGGCAAGGACGGCGCGCAGTACAAGACCGGGTTCGCGCCGCTTTCCGACGAGGATGGCAAGGTGGCGGCGGCCCTGGCGGTGGAGGGCTCGGCGGTCACCTTCGCGCACCTGCGGCGCCTCGACGCCCAGCTCGAGTCCCTGCGCGAGGGGCTGCTCAGCCCCCTGCACGTGGGGCTGCTGGTGGGGGCCGGGCTGTTGGTGCTGGTGCTGGTCAGTTTGCTGCTGGCCCGCAGCGTCACCCGGCCGGTGCGCCACCTGGTGCAGGCGGCCGCCGCCATCGGGCGGGGAGAGCTCGAGTCCCCGGTGCAGGCGCGATCCCGCGACGAGATCGGCGTGCTGGCCGAGTCCATGAACCGCATGCGCGCCGACCTGTTGGCCCGCCAGCAGGAGCTACAGCTCATGCTTTCGGGCATCGCCCACGAGGTGCGAAACCCCCTGGGCGGCATCAAGCTGTTCGCGGGGCTTTTGCGCGACGATCTGTCCGACGATCCCGATCGGCTGGAGATGGTGCAGCGCATCCAGCGGGAGCTCGAGTACCTCGAGCGGGTGGTGCGCGAGTTTCTGGACTACGCCCGCGAGTCTGCCCTGGAGCCCCGACCCTTCGATCTCGTGCAGTGCTGCCAGGAGTTGCTCGAGCTCACCGCGGCGGACGCCGAGGCCCGACAGGTCTGCCTGCGGCTCGAGGGCCCGGACGAGGTGACGGTGGAGGGCGATCCGGAGAAGCTCCGGCGCGCCCTGCTCAACGTGCTGCGCAACGCCATCGGGGCGAGCCCCGCCGACTCCACGGTCACCCTGACCATCACCGAGACGGCGCGGGAGGTCCGGGTGGCCTGCCGGGACGAGGGCGCCGGCATGGAGGCCGAGGAGCTGGACAAGATCTTCAACGCCTTCTATACCACGCGGGAGCGGGGCACCGGGCTCGGGCTGGCGCTCACCCAGAAGATCGTCTTGCCCGAAGGCGAGCAGGACGACTTTTCCGCCTTCATGCTCGAAGAACTTCAGG
>CAYFWA010000442.1:0-6190 GCA_964346625.1 uncultured Myxococcales bacterium | reverse complement strand
CCGGCCCCCGGAACCGGCCCCCGGAACCGGCCCCCGGAACCGGCCTCTGGAACCGGCCCCCGGAACCGGCCCCCGGAACCGGCCTCCGGAACCGGCCCCTGGAAATAGGAGGACCTCATGTCCGACGGTGACAACCTGGTCAGATTCGAGATCAAAGAGGACGTCGCCTACCTCACGCTGGACAACCCGCCGGTCAACATCATGACGGCGGCCATGATGGACGAGATCGCCGAGCACGCCATCCGGATCGCCGAGCAAGACACGCTCAAGGCGGTGGTGTTTCGGGCCGAGGGGAAGGCTTTCTCCGCCGGCGCGGACGTCGCCGAGCACGCCCCCGACAAGGCCGAGACCATGATCAAGGCCTTTTCCGGGATGTTCACTGCGCTGTTCGCCCTCGACATCCCCGTCATCATGGCGGTGGGCGGGGCCGCCCTGGGCGGTGGCTTCGAGCTGGTGATGGCCGGCGACGTGGTGATCGCCACCGAGGGAGCCAAGCTCGGACAGCCGGAGATCAAGCTCGGCTTCTTCGCGCCCCTGGGGGTGGCCTACCTGCCCACCCTGGTGGGCTATCGCCGGGCCATGGAGATCACCTGCACCGGCCGCACCTACGACGCTCGGACCATGAAGGATTGGGGGTTCGTCTCGGAGGTGGTGGCGCCCGAGGCGCTGGACGAGACGGTGGAGGGGCTGCTGCGGGATCTGCGCTACGTTAGCCCCCTGGTGCTCCGGATGAACGTCCGGACCCTGCGACAGACCATGTCGCTGCCCGTCCAGGAGGGGCACGTGGCGGCGGAGCGGGTGTTTCTGGACGAGCTGATGGAGACGGAGGAGGTGGTGGAGGGGATCGCCTCGTTTTCCGAGAAACGAAAGCCGCAGTGGAAGAACCGGTGACCAGGGCGACCGGCGAGGGTCCCCAGGAGTAGAAACGCATGCGCATCGTCGTAGTCGGAGCCGGCGCGCTGGGCGGGTTGGTGGGCGCACAGCTCACCGAGGCCGGGGAGGACGTCCACTTCATCGAGATCAACCAGGCCCGGGTGAAGCTGCTCAACGAGACCGGGCTGTTCATCACCGCCGGGGCCCAGGGGGAGCGCTGCGTGCAGATCCAGGTGCACCCGTCCGCGGTGGGCCTGGAGGAGGCGGATCTGGTCTTCGTCTCGGTCAAGAGCTACCAGACCGGGGACGCCATCCGCGGCGTTCGGGACGTGATCGGGCCCAAGACGCGGGTGCTGTCCATGCAGAACGGCATCGGCAATGCCGAGGTGATGGCGGAGATCCTCGGGCCCGAGCGCATCCTGTGCGGCATCACCTACCACTCCATCCAGCACACCGGCCCCAACCGGATCCGCTACCGCGCGGGGATCAAGCCCATCCAGATCGCCCCCTTGTACGGGGAGGTCACCGAGCGGGTGCGGACCATCGGTGAGACCTTCCGCGCGGCCGGGCTCAACACCGAGGTGGTGGACAACATCGACCACACGGTGTGGCAGAAGCTGCTGCACAACGCCGTGGTGAACCCGACCTCGGCCCTCACGGGGCTCACCTGCCGGGAGATGCTGGACGACGAGGCCCTGCAGCGCTTCATGCGTGCCACCTGCATGGAGATCGTGGCGGTGATGCGAGCGCGGGGGGTCCCCATCGTGGACGAGGAGGATCCCTACCGCCCGGTGGTTGGCTCCCAGAAAGCCCTGGGCAAGAACCGCCCCTCCATGTGGCAGGATCTGGCGCGCGGTTTTCCCACGGAGGTGGACGCCCTCAACGGCGCCGTGGTGCGGGAGGCCGAGCGGCTGGGCCTGGATGCGCCCCTGAACTTCGGCCTCGTCCAGTTCCTGAAGTCCCGTGAAAACCAGGTCCTGCGGCGGCGACGGCGGGCCGCCCAGACCGTCCGGGAGACCAAGGAGGACCAGGCTCGACCGCATTCGCGCCCCATGCCCGTGGGGCGGCTCGGCGGCATGCCCAAGGGGCGGGTGCCCCTGGAGTGCGCGCCGAAGCTCAAGGAGCTCATCCACTCCCACTACCTGGATCTGCAGGCCGCCTCGGAGGACCCGAGCCGTCACGTGGTCTGGTGCTCGGGGCTCGGCCCCGTGGAGATCCTGCGGGCCCTCGGGCTCACCCCCTACTTCCCGGAGAACCACGCGGCCCTCATCGGCGCCAGCCGCCAGGCGGATCACTACCTGCGGCGCGCCCTGGCGGCGGGCTTCTCGCCCTTCGCCAACACGGCCATGACCTCGGACATCGGCGCCTTCCTGGCCGGTGAGAGCCCCCTGGTGTCGGTGCACGGCACCGCCGGGCCGCCCAGGCCCGAGGCGCTGGTCTACTCCACGGCCTACAGCGAGTCCCTGCGCTACTGGTTCGAGTGGTACTCCAACCACTTCCAGGTGCCCGTGTTCGGGCTGCACCCGCCGCCCCAGCTCGGCGACGTGGACCAGACCGACGTGGACAACACCGTGCAGCAGCTCCTGCGGCTCGCCCACCGGCTCGAGGCCCGCTTCGTGCAGAAGCTGGACATCGACCACCTGGCCGGGGTGGTGGCCCAGTCGGCGCGGGCCGCCAGCCTCTACGGCCTGTGCCTGGACCTCGCCCTGCAGACGCCCTCGCCCTGGACCTACTTCGACGTGCTGGTGCACCTCGCGCCCATGGTGCTCATGCGGGGCACCCCCCAGGCGGTGGAGTACTACCGGATCCTGCGCGCCGAGCTCGAGGAGCGGGTCAATCAGGGCCTGGCCGCCGTGCCGGGGGAGCGGTTCCGCTTCTATTGGGAAGGGCCCCCCATCTGGTGTGGGCTGCGGCCCCTGTCCACGCTGTTTCTGGAGCACCGCGTGGCCGTGGTGGGCTCCACCTACGGGCGGATCTTCGCCCTGGAGGGGCTCGATCCGGACAACCCCATCGAGTCCATGGCTCGCACCTACACGGGGATCTTCCCCAACCGCTCGAGCGGCTACAAGGCGGACTTTCTGCAAGGCGAGGTGGAGCGCTTCGGGGTGGACGCGGTGGTCTACCACGACGGACGCACGGCCCAGAAGCACTCCAGCGTGCGCTACGGCCTGCAGCACCGGCTCAAGGAGGCCACCGGGCTGCCGTCGCTGGTGCTCGAGGCCGACACCCACGACAGCCGGGTGTTTTCCATGGAGCAGCTCGAGCGGCAGCTCGAGGACTTCATCGAGCTCACCGAGCGCCAGGCCGGTCTGAATGGCGCCCGGCAGCGCGCCGGGGACGAAGACGGTGGCGGCGCCGGCGGAGACGATCCACCGTCCGGCTCGGCGTCGCCGGACGCGGGCCGGGCGAGCAAGGGCGGCGCTTCCGGCTCCTCCAAGGGATTGCTCGCTGCGCCGCAGGGAGGTCGAAATGGCTGACCCGAAGACCCGCTCCGACATCGACAACGATCCCGCCGTCGACCGCGAGGGGACGCCCCTCGTCTACGCGGGGGTGGACGTGGGCTCCGAGTGCGTCAAGGCCGTGATCCTGAACGAGCCGCGCCAGCTCCTCGGACGCAGCGTCGTGCCGGCCACGGGGTATTTCCAGCAGCGGATCCAGGAGGCCCTGGACAGCGCCCTGGACGAGGCGCAGGTGCTCTCCCTGCCGGAGGCGCGCATCACCGTCACCGGCTTCGGCGCTCGCTGCGCCGAGCTGCCGGGCGTGCGCCTGGTGGGCGAGGCCACCTGCCACGCCCGGGGCGCCTACCACCACTTCCCCGAGGCCATGACCCTGGTGGATCTCGGGGCCCGGGATCCCACCGTGATCTACGTGAACGCCGAGGGGCAGCGCACCGAGAGCCACACCCTGCGCAAGTGCGCGGTGGGCATCGGGACCTTCTTGATGTTCGCGGCGCGCCACCTGGACGTGCACCCCACGCGGCTCATGGAGCTGGCCGCCGAGGCCGATCGCGCGGTGTCCATCTCGAGCTACTGCTCGGTGTTCGGCGAGTCTGATTTGCTGGAGCAGCTCCGCGACGGCGCCACCCGCGAGCAGATCGCCCTCGGCTGCATGGAGTCGGTGGCCGAGCGGGTGTTGGAGATCGGGAACCTGAACGAGCCGGTGGTGCTCACCGGCGGGGTGCCCGCGTACTTTCCCGGTGTGGCCGCGGCCATCGAGGCCCGCTGCGGCTCCAAGGTGCGCACCGTGCCCCAGCCCCTGCTGTCCGCGGCTCTGGGCGCGGCCATCGAGGCCCTGGAGGCCGAGGCCCGCGCGCAGGAGGCGGCCGAGGGGTAGGGCGGCCGAGGGGGTGGGCGCGGGCTCCAAACAGGGATTTCCCCGGGGGCCCTCTTCCACCGCGCCAGGCGCTGCAACGTGATTCAATCGCAACCATCCAAATCGAGCCAACAGGAGACGTCATGAGCAACGAGAAGATGGAGACGACGGCGTGGGTGATGACCGAGCCCGGCAAGGCGCTCGAGAAGCAGACCCTGACCCTCGATCCCCCCGGGGACGGCGAGGTGATGGTGGAGGTGGCCGGCTGCGGGGTGTGCCACACGGACATCTCCTTTCTGTATCTGGGCGTGCGCACCCGCAAGGAGGCGCCGCTGGTGCTCGGCCACGAGATCAGCGGCAAGGTCATCCAGGTGGGGCCCGGCGCCGACGAGAGCCTCGTCGGCCAGCCCGTGGTGGTTCCGGCGGTGCTGCCCTGCGGTACCTGTGATCTGTGCCAGGCCGGGATGCGGACCATCTGCCGCAACCAGATCATGCCCGGCAACGACCGCCACGGCGGCTTCGCCTCCCACGTGGTGGTGCCCGGCCGCTACGTCGCCCCGGTGAAGCCCGCCGTGCTCGAAAAGCACGAGCTGTGGGAGCTGTCCGTGGTGGCGGACGCCATCACCACCCCCTTCATGTCGGTGAAGCGCTCCGGCCTGGCCGAGGGCGACCTCGCCATCGTCATCGGCACCGGCGGCGTGGGCATCCACGCCGTGCAGGTCGCTGCGGCCACCGGCGCCAAGGTGCTGGCCCTGGACATCGACGACGCCAAGCTCGAGCAGGCCAAGGCCTCGGGCGCCCAGACCGTGCTCAACACCAAGGACCTGGATCCCAAGTCCCTCAAAAAAGCGGTCAAGGACGCGGTGCGGGCCATGGGCGCCCCCAAGTACGGCTGGAAGATCTACGAGACCTCGGGCACCAAGCCCGGCCAACTCACCGCCTTCAACCTGCTGACCTTTGGCGCCTACCTCGCCGTGGTGGGCTTTACGATGGACAAGCTCGAGATCCGCGTGTCGAACCTCATGGCCTTCGACGCCACCATGCGCGGCAACTGGGGCTGCGACCCGGAGCTATACCCCGAGGTGCTCGACTGGATCGCCGAGGGCCGCATCCAGGTCTCCCCCTACGTGGAGAAGCACCCCCTCGACGAGGCCAACGCCATTCTGGAGGCCTCCCACCACGGCAAGCTCGAAAAGCGCGGCGTGCTGGTGCCGTAGCCGCACGGCTGCAGCGACACCTCAGCGGTATCGCAGCGATACCACGGCACCTCAGCGGTATCGCAGCGATATCACGGCACCTCAGCGGTATCGCAGCGATACCACGGCACCTCAGCGGTATCGCAGCGATACCACGGCACCGCTTCGGTCACGGGCTCGTAAACGTTACGAGCAGGGGAACGCGCTGGGTGGGCTGCTGAAAGCGCGGAGCGCGCAGCAGGCGGGCCTCGGCGCGCGCGCAGCGCTCCAGCACGCTGCCGCGGTAGTCGCCGTGCAGCGTGAGCGTGGCCACGCGCCCGGTGTCACCCAGCAGACGGACGTCTCCGCCGACGCGCTGGTTGCGGATGTCGAGGCGGCGGGCGCAGGTGCGCACGGCCACGGCGATGCGGGCGGCAACCAGGGGTGGGGTCTCGCCCCTGCCGCTGGTATGCTGTCCAGGTTAACCGAAGGTATCTTTGCTCGGGAGCTCTCGCGGGTATCCCCTCACGGATATCCTCACGGATATCCCCGCGAGAGCTCTCGAGCGGGCTCGGGTTCCAGAAGCAGTACAGCGAGCCACCTGCGGGACGGAGAGCGGCCCAGATGAGCGAACAGGTTCGAATAAGGCCGGGGCGCCCCGCGGACGCGTCGGCCATCGCCGGCTTTCAGCAGGCCATGGCGCAGGAGACCGAGGGGTTGGAGCTGGATCCGCAGACCGTGGCCCGGGGCGTCAGGGCCGTGTTCGAGGATCCGGCGCGGGGCCGCTACCTGGTGGCCGAGGTGGGTGGACGAGAGGGCGCGCAGGACGG
>CAYFWA010000441.1:0-6194 GCA_964346625.1 uncultured Myxococcales bacterium | reverse complement strand
GCTGGCGCCGGGGCTGGCGCCATCGCTGGCGCCGGGGTTGGCCGCGCTGCTGGGGCTGCTGATGATGGCCGGGGTGGGGGGCTGTGGTCCCACCAGCTCGGGTGATGGCAACGGCAACAACGAAAACCAGGGGTGCCCGCTGGGGACCACGGACTGTGGGGGGCAGTGCGTGGACACGTCCAGCGACGTGAGTCACTGCGGGGGGTGCAACCAACCCTGCGACGCCGGGGAGGTGTGCGACGGCACCGGGAGCTGCACCGGCGAGTGCCAGGCGGGGCTGGAAAACTGCGGGGGCACCTGCGCCGACCTGCAGAGCAACATCGACCACTGCGGGGAGTGCTTCCGCGCCTGCGGCGGGGGCGAGATCTGCGTGGCGGGGGAGTGCACCGACGGGAGCTGCTCCGAGACGTCGTCGGAGGCGCAGTCCGGGGCGCTGCCGGCGGACATCATCGTGGTGGTGGACAACTCCGGGAGCATGACCGACGAGGCCGCCTCGGTGCAGGACAGCATGAACGGCTTCGTGCAGGCCATCGTGGGCAGCGGCATCGACGCCCACGTGATCATGATCAGCGCCGACTCCACCGACGAGCAGGGCATCTGCGTGCCCGCGCCCCTGGGCTCGGGGAGCTGCCCGGCCGACGAGAACCTGCCCACCTATCGCCACGTGGTGCAGACCGTGGCCAGCAACAACTCCCTCGACCTCATCCTGTCCACCTATTCGCAGTGGTCGAGCTCGCTGCGCGCCAACGCTACCCGCACCATCGCGGTGATCACCGACGACAACTCCTCGCTGTCCGCGGCGGACTTCCAGTCCCAGATGGTGGCGCTGGATCCGAGCTTCCAGGGATTCAAGTTCTCGGCGATCTTCTCCCCCTACGAGGTGAACCCCATGGAGTGCATGTCCTGCACCATGGGGGGCGGCCAGTGCCAGAACTGCGATCCGTGCTGCGGCGCCGACTCCTCCATGGGGGTCATGTGCACGCCCCTGCCCGCCGAGGAGGGGACGGTGTATCGCGAGCTGGTGCAGATGACCGGCGGGGTGGAGGGCAACCTGTGCATCCAGGACTTCCAGCCGGCCTTCGACGACATGGCCACCGCGGTGGTGGCCGAGTCCCAGGTCGCCTGCATCTACAACATCCCCGAGCCACCGGGCGGGGAGACCATCGACTACGGCAAGGTGAACGTGGAGTTTTTGGAGTATCCGGGCGCCAACCCCACGCTGTTTTACTACGTGCCCGGCGGTCTGGCGGACTGCGGGCCGGACGGCGGCTGGTACTACGACGACCCGGCCAACCCCACGCAGCTTCTGCTTTGTCCGGCCACGTGCACCTACGTCCAGGGTGCCAGCGAGGGCAGCCTCACCGTGAAGTTCGGCTGCGCCACCGTGGTGCAGTAGCACCCGGGCGCCATCGCCCTCCGGAAGCGTCGCTCCCGAGGGGGGGGCAATCGCGAGAAATCAGAAATCACATGACATCGAGGCGGTTTGGGGGTATCTCGACGGCCTGAGACCCATGGATCCGAGGAGACGATGACCGAAGATTGGAAAGACGACCAGAATCCCGAGAAAACCGAAGGTCCCGCCGAGCCCCGGGGACAATCGTCGCCGGCCGCCCCGCCGGCCGTCCCACCGGCCGTCCCACCGGCCGTCTCGCCGGCCGTCCCGCCGGCCGCCCCGCCGGCCGTCCCGCCGAGCGCGGCCGAGCCCACTTTCGCCGAGCTGTTCGAGGCGAGCCTCGACAAGGCGCCGCCGGCCCGGCTTTCGGTGGGCGACGAGGTGACGGGCACGGTGCTGCAGGTGGGCGGCGAGTGGACCTTCCTGGACATCGGGGCCAAGGGGGAGGCGCTCATCGCCACCTCCGAGCTGCTGGGCGACGACGGCGAGCCGTCGGTGACCTCCGGCGATGCGGTGGAGGGGCGCGTGGTGCGCCAGGGCCGCGAGGGGCTGGTGGTCTCGCGCGTGCTGCAGGGCGGCGCCAGCGGCCGGCGGGTGCTGGAGGAGGCCCACGAGCTCCAGATGCCCGTGGAGGGCACCGTCGACAAGGTGATCAAGGGGGGGCTGGAGGTGCAGGTGGCCGGCGTGCGTGCCTTCTGCCCGGCTTCCCAGGTGGACATCCGCTACGTGGAGGACCTCGAGGAGCTCGTGGGGCGTCGGCTGGAGTTCCGGGTCACCGAGTATCGCGAGGGGGGGCGCTCGGTGGTGCTGTCGCGCAAGGCCCTGCTGGCCGAGCAGCGCGAAAAGGAGGCCGAACAGACCCGCGCCAAGCTCGCCGTGGGGGCGCGGCTGCGGGGGACGGTGACCAACATCCGGGAGTTCGGCGCCTTCGTGGATCTCGGCGGATTGGAGGGCCTGGTGCACGTCTCCGAGATCTCCCACGCCCGCGTGGAGCGCGTGGCCGACGTGCTGCGCGAGGGGCAGTCGGTGGAGGTGGAGGTGCTCAAGATCGACGGCGATCGGATCTCGTTGTCCATGAAGGCCCTGGAGGGTGACCCCTGGGACAGTGTCCAAGAGCGCTTCCCCGAGGGCAGCCGCCACCCGGGGGTGGTGAGCCGGGTCCAACCCTACGGCGCCTTCGTGGAGATCGCCCCCGGCGTGGACGGGCTGCTGCACGTGTCCACCCTGGACGATCCGCGAATCTCCGACGCCCGGCGCGCCTTCGAGCCGGGCCAGGAGCTCGAGGTGCAGGTGGTCTCGCTGGACCTCGAGCGCCAGCGGGTGGCGCTGGCCCCGGCGGATCGCGCCACCGCCGACGGCGCGGCCGTGGAGCTGCGCCCCGGCGTGGCGGTGACCGGCACCGTGGAGCGGGTGGAGCCCTATGGCGTGTTTCTGCGGCTGCCTGGCCCCCGGGAGGGGGGCCGTCCGCCGCGCGCCCTGCTGCCCCGCGAGGAGATGGCCGAGGGCGCGGGGGACCCGCGCCGGGCCTACAATCTGGGCGACGAGGTCCGGGTGCAGATGATCGAGCCCGACGAAAAGGGGCGCATGCGCCTTTCCATCCGCGCCCTGCACGAGCAGGCCGAGCGCCAGCAGGTCCAGGAGTTCCTGGGCCAGGCCAATGGCAAAAGTGGAGCGGGGGGGAAAGACAGCGGCGGCCAAGGGGGCGGTGGCTTCGGTACGTTCGGCGATCTGCTCAAAAAGAAGCTCTGAGACGCGCGCTGCCGCGCCAGCTCTTCGGCCCGTTGCGGCCTTGAGGTTGGTGGGGCTGGGTGGTTTGGGCCTTTGGACACCGACCGGCTATGGCTCCGGCCGCGCCGCGGCGGGTCCGCGGCCCGTTGTGGCCTTGAGGTTGGTGGGGCTGGGTGGTTTGGGCCTTTGGACACCGACCGGCTATGGCTCCGGCCGCGCCGGCGCTTGTCCAGCTCGTGGGCGCGCGCCTGGAGGTGGGACGCCGGGAGTATGGCCCGCTGCAGGTGGCCGACGATCCGCGGGATTGGCGCGCCGAGGCCCTGGAGGAGTTGGTAGACGCCTGCGCGTACCTCGCTGTGGCGCGCATTCCGGGTGCACAAAATTTGGTTGTGCCCCGGCCAGTGTTTAGACTAGCATAACAGGCGGAGAGGAAAGGCACGCCTGAAAAGGGAGATACTCATGCCAGATCGAAAGCAATTCCAAACCTCTTTGACCGTCGACCCCGAGATGACGGCGATGCTAAATAGTGCCAAGGGACGAGGGGTAACTGAGGCGGAATTGAGGGAACAGCGGATTAGTTTTGCGTACGGCAATGCACCGGAATCCGAGTTAATTACCAAGGAATCCGTCCGGGTGGCATCGGAGAACATTCGGCTTCAACATGAAGAGTAGGTGGCCGGATGTCCGTTCGTGAAACCGACGACCCGGCACTTTTTGCAAGAATCCAGGAGCGAAATCTTCTCCGCCAGTACGATCTCCTTACCAACTGCATCGAGATAGGCTTGTCGAAGGGGATCGAGGCGTTCGATAAGTACGTATTGTGGTCGCTCAATGCGGCTGCGGTGGCAAATATCGCGCAATTCGGGGGGAGGTTTCGGAAGGCCCCGATCTACGTCGGAGATCACATACCGCCGCACTTTGAAACCGTGAGAGATCATGTAGATCAGTTCTTGTCGATCGTGCATGAGAATTGGGATGCCGGGTCATTGGGCAGTCACCCAACTGCTATGGCGGCGTTTGCCCTTTGGCGCCTAAACTGGATTCACCCGTTTGTCGAGGGCAACGGGAGGACGGCCCGAGCGGCGTGTTATTATCTCATCTGCATGCGGGCTGGGGCTCTTCTCCCCGGAGTGAAGATCGTTCCTGAGCGGATTCGCGAGAACCGGGCACCATACTACCAGGCGTTGCAAGAGGCGGATGCCCATTGGGCCAATGGGCACTTCAACACGGACGCGTTGGCTACCTACCTGCAAGGGCTTCTTAAAGACCAGTTGAGTGAGGGCGCTCCTGCCGACACGCCCGACTGAATCGTTGCCGCTCGCCCTGGGCGAGATGCCCTCTCGCGGGGCCTCTGCTTTTAATGCCGGCATTGGCGCCCTGGTCGGCTCGCCAGTTCCCTCCGCTCACCTCGGGCTGTGCTACCCTCCCCGAGACCACCGCCGAGCGGCGAAATCGTGCCGCAACGCGACTGTAGCGCGACTGTGATTGCTGTGCCTGGGCGCAAGTACCTGTAAACACAGAGGCACCCTCGGCGATCTGCTCAACAGGCTATGGACGTAGCTTCGATTTCTTGCTTTCGCGGGGCGGCTTGGGGGTCACGGGCTATGAGCGACGCCCGGGCTTGGTCCAGCTCGAAGCTCCGGACGCGCCGCGGCGGGTCCGCGGCCCGTTGTGGCCTTGAGGTGGGTGGGGCTGGGTGGTTTGTTGATATTTCCTCAAGTCGTGCTACCTTGTTATCATGGATGAGCCGCTGGGCCCGGTAGCCGCAAAGCGGCTTGTCGCGGAGATCATGGAAAACGGGACGTGGGTCGCCACGAACCACGCCCGGGAGGAGATGGCCAAGGACGACATGAGCGATCAGGATGCCATCAACATCCTGCGGGCCGGCGCGTACGGCGAGGCCGAGTGGGAAAACGGCCGCTGGCGCTACCGGGCCTGGACGGCAAGGATGGTCGTGATCTTCCAGTTCGAGTCCGAGACCGAGCTGCGCCTGATCACGGCCTGGAGGGATCGACCATGAAGTGCCACGAATGCGGTGGAGAGCTGACCATCACCCGGGCGCGCCACCACTACACCGCGTCCGGGCTGCCCAACGTATATCTCGAGGGGGTGGAGACGCGCACCTGCCCCGACTGCGGAACGTCCGAGGTGGCGATCCCCAGGGTGGCTCTACTTCACAGAGTCATTGCTTTGGACGTGGCCAACAGCACGGCCCGGCTCACCGGCGCGGAGATACGCTTCCTGAGAAAGTACCTCGGGTGGTCCGGCCGCGACTTCGCCCGCATCTTCGGAGTCGCGCCCGAGACCGTCTCGCGTTGGGAGAATGACAGGGACCCGATGGGCGCCATCGCCGACCGGCTCCTGCGCCTCCTAGCAGTGCGCAACGAGCCCGTGGAGTCCTACCCGACCGAGCGTCTCTCCGAGGTGGCCCAGACCGACCCGGTGCCCGTCTCACTATCCGCGACGGCGACCACCGCAGGCTGGCGAGTGGCACGCGAAGCCGCGTAGAAATGAAAAGAGCCCCGGCGCCTGGACAGCACAACCGGGGCTCGAAAGGCGGACACGATGAGCATAGGTGATGGCAAGAAGCGCGACTTCCCTTTCCTCTCGGACGCGGATCGGGCCCATGCTATCGCCGCGATGCTCCTGCCTGTCGTGCGCGCTATGGTCGAGGGCCCTACGCCCCTACATGTGATCCTCGCCACCACGAGGGGGACCGGGAAGGGCTTGCTGGCGTCGATTGTTGGGATCATCGCCGAGGGCGATCGGGTTGAACTGCCCGCAAGTGTGGGGCGGGTCCTGGTTCGGCCAGAATGCAGCCCTCGCGCGCTTGTAGACGTTCTGTGCATCGATGAAGACCACGACCCTTTGTGCGGGAGGGTCTGCTGGCATGATGGAAGTCCCAAGTGGGAGAAAAAACAATGCCCGCCAGTGCTCCGCCCGGCTCAGGCCCGGACAGAGGACGGCGGGCATGATTTGTTTGAAGTCTAACGCCAGGTTTCCGGCCGGTCAATGCCGGAATGCTATGAGCCATTTGCGCTGTGGCCGCCGCCGGGCGCCCCGCCGGCCCCCA
>CAYFWA010000440.1:5886-6195 GCA_964346625.1 uncultured Myxococcales bacterium | reverse complement strand
CGTCCGCCTCGTCCGCCTCGTCCGCCTCGTCCGCCTCGTCCGCCTCGTCCGCCTCGTCCGCCTCCGACGAAGCCGACGAAGCCGACGGAGCCGGCTCGTCGGACACGCCACGGAGCCGTCCTCGCCCGCGCCCCGCCCCAAGATCACGGCCCTCCCGCTCCCCGTAAAGCGCCGTCACCCCGCGCGCAGGCCGGGGGCGACACGAGCTCCGACACGTAGCGCCGCCGGCCGCGGTAAACGCCCCGCCGAGCACGCCCGGAGCCTTTCGTTTGCGTGCCGGTGAGTGCGGAAACCCAGGCACCTTTGACA
>CAYFWA010000440.1:0-5786 GCA_964346625.1 uncultured Myxococcales bacterium | reverse complement strand
AAGGTGCACCTCTTATCGCACTGACGCGGCGCCCGCCGCCGCGACCGCCGCCGCGGCCAGCGACGCGGTGCAGGCGCATCCGCCCCGCCGCCGCGGTAAACGCCCAGCCGAGCACGCCTGGAGCCCCAGTTTGCGTGCCGGTGAGTGCGGAAACCCAGGCACCTTTGACAAAGGTGCACCTCTTATCGCACTGACGCGGCGCCCGCCGCCGCGACCGCCGCCGCGACCGCCGCCGCGACCGCCGCCGCGGCCAGCGAAGCGGTGCAGGCGCATCCGCCCCGCCGCCGTGGTAAACGCCCAGCCGAGCACGCCTGGAGCCCCCGTTTGCGTGCCGGTGAGTGCGGAAACCCGGGCACCTTTGACAAAGGTGCACCACTTATCGCACTGACGCGGCGCCCGCCGCCGCGCCCGCCGCCGCGGCCAGCGAAGCGGTGCGGGCGCTTGGGCCCCGCCTCCGCGGAAAACCCTCCGCCGAGCACGCCCGGCCCCGGCATGATCCTGCTGGTGAGTGCGGAAACCCGGGCACCTTTGACAAAGGGTAACCGTTCAGGTGTCACGTAGGACCGAAACTGCGCGAAACGGCGAATTGGCGCCTTTCCCTGCAGCGGCGCGAAGCTGGGATGAAGCTGGGATGAAGCTGGGATGATTGGGGGGGAGCCCAGAAAAACCACGCTTTTTCGGGGCGAGGGGGGATGGGACATCTCCCCCTGAACGTGTACGACAAAGGTACACCACCTGGGGTTGCGTTTCCGATTCAACCGCGGCGCTGGGCGGCGAAGCGCAGCAGGGTGATCTCGGTCTTGGCGTCGGCGGTGCCCTCGCGGCAGCGGCGCAGGGCCTCGGACAGCGGGACCCAGACGATGGGGGTGTCCTGCTCCATGGGGGAGCCGTCGCCTTGGGGCGCATCGGTGGGGCGGCCCTGTAGAGCGGCGGCGTACAGGTAAATCCGCTCGGCGATGACCCCGGGCGATGTCCAGATGGGCGCGCCCAGGGAATGGAAGGCCTCGGCCTCGACCTGTGCGCCCATCTCCTCGGCCGCCTCCAGGCTGCAGCGACGCCGCCGGCCCGCTGGGCCCTCGTCGCCCTGTTCCAGGATGCCGGCGGGCAGCTCCCAGAGCTGGGAGGGGTCGAGGGTGGGCTCCGAGGGGGCGTTGGTGCCGGAGGTGCCGGAGGTGCCGGCAGTCGCCGTGGCGTCGGATCCCTGCGCCGAAGCTGAAGCGGACTCACCGTCGTCCCGATCGAGCCGCAGCGCCGGCCGCCGGCTGGCGCGCAGGCCCACCCGGGGCTCCGCGTCGCCGTCGGCGGAGCCAGAGCCGATGTCCGAGCCAGAGCCGATGTCCGAGCCAGAGCCGATGTCCGAGCCAGAGCTGATGTCCGAGCCAGAGCCGATGTTTGAGCCAGAGCCGATGTCCGAGCCGAAGCCAAACCCCGCGTCGGGGCCGGAATCTACGCCGGGATCGACGCTGGGATCGGCGCCGGAGACGACGTCGGAATCGACGCTGGGATCGACGCCGGGATCGGCGCCGGGGTGATAGTAGAGCACCATGGCCACGGCGTCGGCGCCGAGGCGCCGCACCACGGAGTCGCAGTGGTACGGATCGGACCAGCTCCCGTCCAGGCGGCGGTGGCGGATCCGGCGGCGCCGGATGCGCATGAAGTCGCCGTCCTGGCCCGACAGGCGGTCCTGCTCGATGGCGTAGGGGCCGACGCGCTGGGCGTCGGCCGGAGGAGAATCGTCGCGTTGGTGGGTCATGGCACCGCAGCTTAGCACCTGGGAGGCGAAGAGAAAGGAGCGATCGCAGGGAGCCATTTGCGCTGTGGCCGCAGCCGCGCGCCCCGCGGGGCCCCCGCCCCTCGCGACGGCCCCCGCGCGCCTCGCCGAGAGCCAAACGCCGACGCCAGGGCACAATATCCCTCAAGTGCACAAAATTTCGGCACACCTCGGCCTCGGCTCCCCCATCTGGCCTGGTTGCTCGGGTCGGGCCGCCGCTCAGGCGGCCCGGCAGACGGGCAAGGTCATGGACCTCATCTGCTCGTGCTGGCCAGCCTCGAGCTGGCCCAGCGCCATGGCGAGCATCACCACGAGCCCCAGACCCATTGCGTACCTTCATCTTGAGTTGGCCCCAGATGGTGTGGCGTTCGAGGCCCAACAGCGTCTCGATCCGCGAGTGATCTGCTCCACCGATGAGCGTCGGTTGAAATACAGGAACGGCAACAATACCGCGGGAGTCCCTACCAGCTCACGACATCACCCGGGAGGTTGGTCGACGTGGGGGTGCCGTCGCCGAGTTGGCCGTCTTCGTTGTTGCCCCAGCAGCGCATGGTGCCGTCGGCGATGATGGCACAAGTGGACCACCCCCCGGCCTGGATGCGCACCGCAGCGCTGAGGCCGGGGACGACCACGGGCAGCGCGCTGTCGGTCGTCTTGCCGTCGCCGAGCTGCCCATCGTAGTTGAAGCCCCAGCAGCGCACCGTGCCGTCGGCGATGATGGCGCAAGTGTGACTCATACCCGTGGCGATGGCCACCGCGTCGTTCAAGCCCACGACAACGCCGGGGGCCGGATGCGCCGCCTCATCCATCGTCCCATTTCCGAGCTCTCCGGCGAAGTTGCTCCCCCAGCACCAGACGGTGCCGTCCGAGACGAGGGCGCAGGCGTGCCTATAGCCGGTGTCCAGCGCGAGCGCATCTGTCAATCCGAGCACAGCGGTGGGTAGCAATCGAGTGGTCTGGGTGCCGTCTCCCAACTGCCCGCTTCCGTTGCGTCCCCAACACCGGGCGTGGCCATCGGCGAGGGCCGCGCAGGTGCTGATGTTCCCGAGCGAGATGCTCGTGGCGTTGTCGAGGTTCTCAACGAGCACGGCCCAGGATCGGTGGGTCGTCGTTCCATCGCCCAGTGCGCCCGTCGAGTTATCGCCCCAGCACTTGGCGCGGCCGTCCGCCAGGAGCGCACAGCTGTGCCACTCGCTGGCCCCGATGGCGATGGCGGAGCTCACCTGATGAACCGGGACCGGCACGGTGGTGTCTAGGTGGAGTCCGCCGATGCCCAGCTGATCGTGAGTATCATTCCCCCAGCAGCTCGCGGACTCGTCGGCATGCACTGCGCAGGAGTGGGCGTAGCCGGCGCTGATGTCCACCGCGTCCTGGAGCTGCGCCACGGCGACTGGCTCGTTACTGGATTGGGCCATTCCGTCTCCCAGGCGGCCGTCTCTGCCGCGTCCCCAGCAGCGCGCCGTCCCATCCTCGAGCGATGCACAGGCGTGGTGGGCCCCCACGCCCAACGCCGTGGCGTCGACTATCCCGGAGACCGAGACGGGGAGGCTTCTGTTCGTGCTCCAGCCGTAGCCCAGCTCGCCATCGAGGTTGTTCCCCCAGCAGCGGATGGTGTGATCCAGGTGGAGCGAACAGCCGTGGCGGTATCCGAGACCCAGGCGCGCGACGTCCCCGAGCCCGCTGACCGTCACCGGCGTCGTCCGCGTCGTATTGCTGTCATCGCCCAGGGAGCCGCGTTCGTTGTCACCCCAGCAGCGTACCGTGTGGTCGGCCAGGATGGCGCAACTGAACTCACCGCCGCAAAAGACGTCGCGGACGCCAGCAATCCCGCTCACGGGCACCGGAGCGTTGCGGTCCGTCTCCGTACCGTCTCCGAGCTTGCCCCGGTAGTTACTCCCCCAGCACCAGGCCGTGCCGTCTGCTCGTACCGCGCAGGCGTGTCCGCTGCCCGCGTCGATGGACGTCGCGTCTTCGATGGACGCCACCTGCACCGGGATCGCGCTGTGGTCCGGATAGCCGGTGTGGTGGTCATCGAGGCCATCGCCCAGCGAGCCGTATTCTCCGCGCCCCCAGCAGGCGATGGATTGGTCCGTGAGCAGCGCGCAGCTGAACCAGTACCCCGCGGCAATGGCCACGGCTTGCGGTGTTGGCAGGTTGACGACGGCCGCGGGCACGAGATTCTCGTATACACCCGGAACGCCGAGCTGGCCGTCGCTGTTTCTTCCCCAGCAACGAAGGGTTCCATCGTCGATCAGGGCACAGCTGTGGTCCCAGCCGGTGGTGACCGCCAGCGCGCCACTGACCCCCAGGGATTGCACCGGGGTGAGTCGACGTTCCTTGGTGCCGTCCCCGAGCTCTCCCCCCCGGTTCTCCCCCCAACACCAGACCGTGCCATTGGCGCGGAGGGCGCAGGTGCTCCTGGAGCCGCACGACACGTCCACGACATCCGACAGCCCCTGGACGCGCACGGGTCGGGTCCGTCGGTCCCGGGTCCCGTCCCCCAGTTGACCCTCTCGGTTTCTGCCCCAGCACCAGACCGATCCGTCCTCACGCAGAGCGCAGGTGTGCTCGGATCCGGCGGAGACGCGGGGGCGACGGCAATCGTCTGGGCAGTTTCCCGCGGTTTCCCCCGGCTCGCAGGAATCGTTCCCGCAAACGGTGCACCAACGGGAATCGAGGGCACATTCATCGCAGGCGAGGATTCCGCCGGTGTAGCCTTGGCCGAGCGCCGCGCACCGCCAGGAGCCGAGGTCCGTTCCATCGCAGTCCTCTGTGGAGTCCTTCACCCAGTCGCCGCATCGAGGCAGGCGACAATCGGTACGACACCGATCCGGCTCACTGTCCGAGTTGGCCCCGCCTTCGTCGCAGGCCTCGCCTGGATCCAGGTTTCCATCCCCACACCGGTGTACAGGTGCGTTGCTGTTCAGATTCCCGTTGGAGTTGTTTGCGTTTTCGCGATTGTCGTTGGCACCCGGCTGGTGGTCCTGGCACCCGATCAGCCCCAAAACCAAAAGAGTCAGCAGCATCTGCAGAGTCATGGGTGCCCCACACGCCCCCCCGATCCCTGGCGATACGCCGACCCCCGCCGGGACCCCGTCCGGTGCAGCGCTCTCCACCCGATAGCTGGCTCCCCAGCGTCTGTACCGCCACCCGCGATCCTCCATCACCTCAACCTGTTGCCCGATCGAGCCGAATTTTGTCTGATCGAGATGGTACAAGAACAGAAGCCGTTTTGATAGCCGCCGCAATCGACAAGTTGGCGTGTATGGCGTGCGGCTGGCGCGGATCCGGCGCGGCTAGGGCCAATGCCAGTCAGTTAAGAAGAAACCTGGATCATCTCGATCACTTGGCGACGGAGCATGAGATGGCACCTGCCGAGACGAGTGGGCCAAAAACCTCGAATACGGCGTTTCCATCCGATTGACGAAGGACCCAGGTTTCGGAGGCGCAGAGTTGTCCACAGGAAAACCCTTTATAATACAACCATTTCGGCCTAACTGATCGGCATTGCGGCTAGGGCGGAACCAGCGCGGCTGGCGTGGATCCAGCGCGGCTAAGGCCCCGATCACGAATAACCTGATTGTTCAGGCCGCCGATCCGTGAGCTGTGCCTGCGTCGCTCGGCGCGTACGCTTTCGTACCAGGGCTCGGTGGGACGGGCCCAATCGTTGATGTAGAGGATGCGCTCGTCGTCGTCGCCGAAGCTCATCAGCTCGCCGAGCGCCCCCCGTTGGGCCTCGCTCAGGGGCAAGCCCTGCTCGGTGCACAGCACGGCCTCCCAGGTGAGCCAGGTGCCCAGCCGCAGGTGATGCAGCACGCTACCCATGACGTTCTCTGTGCTTCCGGGTTGTGCGTCCTCGGCGGCCCCGTATGCCGAGTAGGGGGCTCGGAGTCAACCGCGGGGCTCGAGGTGGAACAGGGGCACGGTTCCGAATTGAAGAATTCGAGATCCGTCCCCGGTCCGCGCTGGGCCTCTACCCGTGGGCCGGCAGCGACCTGTACGTACTGGGCACCCC
>CAYFWA010000439.1:0-6198 GCA_964346625.1 uncultured Myxococcales bacterium | reverse complement strand
CCGCCTTCGATATCGCTTGCTCCGGCACAGGGGCCGTGCTTAGCATGGGCTCCAGCAACGCAACGCACCCTTTCCGCTCGCACGAGGACCCGAAAATGGCATCGTATCTTTTCCCGGAGACTGGTCGGCGGTGCGCCCTGGCGCTGGCCCTGTTCATGGCGCTGGGCCTGTTCATGGCGCTCGGGGGCTTCATAATACTCGGGGGCTCCCTGGCGCAGGCGGCCCCGGCCGAGCGCCGGGCCCGTCCGGAAGAGCCACGCGCGGCTCGACCCAAGCTGGACAAGAGCTCGCCGCAGTACAAGGAGGCGGTGAAGCTGTTCAAGGCGGGCATCAAGGACTTCGACGGCGGGTATTACAACCGCGCCATCGGGAAGTTCAAGGCTGCCTTGAAGCTCTACCCGAGCCCCAAGATCCATACCCGGATCGCCCTTTGCTACAAGTGGCTGGGCAACTACCTCAAGGCCCTCGAGCACTACGAGCTCTTTTTGAAAAAGCTCCCCGAGACGCCCGACAACCCGGCCGACGCGCAGCTCCGCCAGCGGGTGAAGAAAAACGAGATCCCGCGCCTCGAGGCCATGGTGGCCCAGGTGACGATCCAGCTCGACAAGCCGGCCGGGGCGGAGATCCGGATCAACGGCCGGCCCGTGGCCCAGTCCCCCCTGGACCGGTCGTTTCGCCTGAACCCCGGCCCCGTCGCGGTGACCGCCACCAAGAAGGGGTATTACACCTACAAGCGAGACCTGACCCTGGAGCGCGGCAAGAGCGCCACGGTGCGCATCAAGTTGGTGAAGATCAAGCCCAAGGTGGTCACCATCCGGGAGACCCCCATCTACAAGCGGTGGTGGTTCTGGACGGTCATCGGGACCGTGGTGGCGGGGGGCGCGGCCGGCCTCGGGGCCTGGCTCAGCCTGCGGGAGGTCCCGCGAGACGTCACCGGCACCCCTGTCCGCCACGACGGCCTGACCGTGAGGTGGTAACCATGAAGCCCGCGACTCCCTCTCGATTCTCGCTCTTGTCCCTGCTGGGCATCCTCGCGATGGTCACTGCCACAGCCGCGACCCACCCGGGCTGCGGCAAGGAGGTGTGCCAGGACGACACCGGCCCTCTTTCCGAAGTGGAGGTTACCTTCCGGGGGTTCGACCTCGGGGCGGCTCACGTGCTGGAGTTCGACTCCACGGTGCAGAGCGACACGCCGCCGGGCGCCAGCGAGCCGTACCGGTCGCGCCGGATCGGACGGGTCCCCTTTCCCGCGTCGGCGCGCGACGGCTCGCAGACCTTCGTCTTCGATCCCGGCTGGTACGTGCGCAGCCGCGCCGCGGCGGCGGCGGGCTACACCCTCTCGGTGTTCATCCGCGTCTATGACGAGCAGGGACGGATGCTGGGCGAGGGACGTTACTCCATCGACAGCCGCGCCGACCGGTGCCACCTCAACCGCAGCGCCACCGTGAACGCGGGCCAACGCTGCGCGCACAAGGCGGAAGGAGACCCCTGCCCGCTGCAAAACGAAACGCTGCGCGTGTGCGCGTCCCCGGACGGCTCGGGGGAGAACCTCGAGTGCGTGGACTCGAGCTGCGGCGACGGCTACGTGGACCGGCTCAACGGGGAGCTGTGCGAGCCGGAGGTGGGCGATCCCGCTGTGCTGACCTGCGGCGCCAACTGCCTGCCGCTGCCCGTGGAGCAGGTGCTCTGGCAGCCTGGGCCCCAGTGGCTGGCGGTGGATGCGCCCGACGCCCCGGAGCCCCGGGAATACGCGGCCGGCGCCTATCACGACGGAGCGGGAGCCTACGTGCTGTTCGGCGGCCGCGACGCCGACGGCGTCGCGCGAAACGACACCTGGCAATTCGACGGGGCCGAGTGGACCCTGCTGGACGATGGCACCGACGGCCCTCCGGCCCGCTCCCATCATGCCATGGCCTACTTTGCGCAGACGGACCAGATCGTGCTGGTGGGGGGGACCGCAGACGCCAGCGATCAACCCCGGGGGCAGTTCGCGGATCTGTGGACCTGGGACCCCGCCAGCGGGTGGCAAGAGCAGTCCCCGGCCGGGACCGCGCCCCCGGCGCTCCACAGCGCCCCCCTGGTCTATGATCCCGGGCGCCAGGAGGCCGTGCTCTTCGGGGGATGCTCGGCAAGCGGGGCGGAGCTGCAGGGCACCTACGTGTTGCGCTGGCTCGACGGCACGAGCGCGTGGGAGTGGGAGCAGATCGCCACCACCCCCACGCCCGCCGGCCGGTTCGGACACAGCTTCACGTGGTTGCCGTTGACGGACGGCGATGCTGCCGTGATGGTGGGGGGCCAAGGGGACTACAGCGGCGCCTCGTCGAAAAAGGAGATCTGGATCTATCATGGAGGTTCGGGCCTGGCCTGGAAAAAGGTAGACGACACGCTCAGCCTGAACAATCCCACCCGCCACCAGGTCATCCCGCTGTCGGGCACCACGCAGGCCCTCGTGGTGGGTGGAACGCGGACCGGGAGCCCCCCGCATCGCCCGGCGGACACCACCTGGCTCTGGGACTACGCCGCGCTGGCAGATAGCGAGGGGAGCTGGACGGAGCAGGAGCTGATCAACCGGCCCTCGGCGCTCACGGGGCACCTCGGCTTCGCGCTGCCCGACGGCACCGCCTACGTGTTCGGCGGCCGCGTCCCCCCGGGGACCAGCGACTCCCCGGCCCGGCTCACGAACCGCACCTGGCTGTACCACCCCGACGAGGGCGCGACCCCCGCCGCCGTGCTGGGTCCCGCCTCCCTGTGGTTCAACTACGAAAACGAGACCACCACCAGCGGCTACTACGCCCTGTCCTCGGGAGAGGCCCACACCATGGTCCCCAACCGGGTAGCCACCCTGCTGTCGGCCGACTTCGACGGCGACGGCCGCCAGGAGCTCGCGGTGGGGCTGCCGGGGGGGATGAGCGATCCCACCGATCCGGAGACGCAGATCGGCAAGGTGCTGCTGACCGACACGCCGTTCATCGGCGACAAGGAGGTGGCCCAGGACAAGCCGGCGTGGCGCGCCTTCTGGGGGCCGCCCGAGACCCGCGCCCAACCCTGGGGCTCGTGGTTCGGGGGCGCTCAGGCCGCCGGGGACATCAACGGCGACGGGACCGCGGACCTGGTGGTGGGGGCGCCGTTTCGGACCGACGGCGGGGCCCTCTACCTGTTCATGGGCGGCAACACCAGCGACCGCAACCCCATGGGCGCCATCCCCATCTCCGGGGATCAGTCCCCACTGCGCGCGGAGTTCTCCGAGGACGCCAAGCGGCACTACAAGCTCCTGGCCGAGCTGGAGGAAAACGACGAGTTGCCCACGAACGACCGGCTGGGCTACGCGGTGGCGGTGGGAGACTTCGACGGCGACGGCCGCGCCGACTTCGCCGCCGGGGCACCGCTTCGCAGCGCCCTGGCGTCCGAGGCCGGCGCGGTCTACGCCTTCCCCGGAGCGCAGGTCCGCGACCTTTCGCCCGGAGACCAGGACCAGTCCATTACCAAGGCCTCCTCCGTCCCATTCGTCACGCTGCGCGCCAACACCGCCGGGCTGCGACTGGGCGTCGCCGTGACGGCCGGTGACGTCAACGGCGATGGCTACGACGATCTGGTGGTGGGCACCGCGCCGGTCGTCGCCGCGGGTTGCAGCCCCCCGGCGTGTGGCGCCCTGGCCGTGCTGTGGGGCGGCCCGGACTTCTTCGCACTGGGGGCGCAGGAGCTCGAGAGCCTGACCGCCCCGGCGGGAGCGCTGGTCACCGCCGAGGGCGGCGGCCCCTACGCCGGGCTCGGCGCGCGGGTGGCGGTGGTGGACCTGGATCAGGACGCCCACGGGGAGGTGGCCACCAGCCTCGGCGCTCCTGATGAGCTCGCCGGGACGCCGCGCGGGGTGCTGCTGCTGCGGGGCCAGGGCTTCCAGCCCACCTTCGCCGCCGAGACGGATGTTGCAGGAGCCATCTCCCTGCTCGTGCACGACGCCGCGGGAGAAGCCAGCGGCTTGGGGCTGCACCTGTCGCGAGGGGACGTTAACGGCGACCGGCGCCCCGACCTGGTCATCGGCGCTCCCTTCGCGCCGCTGCGGCGAGGTGATCTGTCCGGGCGGTATCCGGGGGATCTGATCACGCCCCACGCCGGCGCCCTGCACGTGCTGCTGAGCTCCCGGCTCTCGACGCTCTGGTCGGTGAACGCCGAGCAGCGCGTGACCCTCGCGGAGCTCGGGGCGCTCACGGCTACGGACCCGGTGCCCCTGCCGTGGCTCACCGTCCGCGGCGGCCGCACCGACGGCTTCCTGGGGGTCTCCGCGACGACCCACAGCCACCTCACTCCACAGATCCCACTGGACGCGCCCCACGCCATTACCTTGGTGACCGAGCCGGGGTGGTTCAACGTCACCCGGAATTACGGCGCCCGGTGGCGGGGCCGGGTCCATAGCTTCCTGCTCCAGGACCTGCTCCCCTGCGGACCGCGGGATCGCTGCTCCGCCGACGCCTTGTAGCGGGCCTTCAATCCCCCCCTGCGCAGCGCACCTTCTCGAGCTGGAGATGGGATCCGCTCCCCCTACGGGAGGAGATGGGCTCCGCTCCCCCTACGGGAGAGGATCCCAATCTGCGTCGCCCGGAGGGGGGGGCGGCGGCGGCCGATGTTGCGAAAACGCGCGTCCATGGGACCTTCTCACGCCAGCGTGGGCCGTCTCTGTGGTGACGGCCCCACCGGCGGCCCCAGTATAACCACGATTCGTAATCGTTCAGGGGGGCACGGTCCGCACGCGCGCAGCGCGGTTTACGGGGATCTCGGAGTTGCGGTGGGGCCATTTCTTGCCCCCTTCGTAGAAAAGCGCTTACAATTCGGAATGAATCCGACCTCCTCCGGGGGCCGGTCCCGCGAGGGCTGAGGTATCACGGTCATCGGATCGAGACAATGAAGCTGACATTTTGCGGCGCCCGGGGCTCCTACCCCATCTCCCGCCCGGACAATGTGCGCTACGGCGGCAACTCCACCTGCCTGTTCTTGCAGACGTCCGGGGGCACGCAGATCATCATGGACGGGGGCTCCGGGGTGGTGAACCTCGGCCACGAGCTCATGGACCGCGAGTTTGGCCAGGGCCAAGGACAGGCCATCATTTTGGTGGGCCACACCCACTGGGATCACATTCTGGGCTATCCGTTTTTCCCGCCCTTTTACCGGGAAGGCAACCGCTTCGACTTCGTGTCCGCCGGCCAGACCGGCCTGTCCATCCAGGAGATCCTGTCCGGTCAGCATCACGATCTGCACTTTCCGGTTCCCTTCGATGATCTCTCGGCCACCATCCGGTATCACGACTTCTCCATCGGAGAGTACCTGACGCTCGGGGACGCCGTGATCAAAACCTTTCAGCTCAACCACCCGGGCCTCACGGTGGCCTACCGCATCGAGGCCGACGGCGCCTCGGTGCTGATCATCACCGACACGGCGCGCATCCACGCCACCCGGCTCGGGGACGGCATGGGGGGCATCGATCCCGATCCGGCCTTTGCCCGGCGCTACACCGACGCCCTCACCGCCTTCGCCGAAGGGGTCGACCTGTTGGTGCACGACGCGCACTTCTTCGAGCACGAGATCCGCTCCAAGGAGCACTGGGGGCACTCCACGGGCGAGGACGGCCTGCTCCTGGCCCGCACGGCGCGCATTCGGAACCTGGCGCTGTTTCACCACGCGCCCGAGCACTCGGACGCCGACGTGGACACGCTGCTGCAAAACACCCGGGATCTGGCACGCCTGGATGACATCCGCATCTTCGCGTCCATCGAGGGGGAAACCGTGCCGGTGGGGGGATCCACGCCATGAGGCTGATCTTCTGGGGCACCCGCGGCTCCATTGCCAACCCGGCGCCCAACAAGGTGCGCCACGGCGCCAACACCGCCTGCGTCTCGGTGCAGGTGGGAGACGATCGCATCATCCTGGACGCCGGCATCGGGATCGTCATGCTCGGGGATCGCATCCTGGAGTGGCGGCTGCCCAAGGAGCGGCTCCAGCTCCATCTGTTTCTGAGCCACCTGCACTGGGATCACGTCATCGGCCTGCCCTTTTTCACGCCCGTGTTCTTCAAGAACATCGAGCTCAGCATCTGGGGCCGCAACGCCGCCGAGGTGGAGAGCGCCATCGAGCGGCTGTTCACCTCCACCTACTCGCCCATCAAGGGGACGAAAAACCTCGGAGCCAAGCTCCACTATCGGACCGTAG
>CAYFWA010000438.1:0-6200 GCA_964346625.1 uncultured Myxococcales bacterium | reverse complement strand
GTACAGGAGGCGCGGTTGGGGGAGGCGTGGGAGGGGGCCCTTGTCCGGCGTGCGGGACAAGGGCCATCAGCTCCTGGCCTCGGCGGCGGTGCCGGAGCGGTCCTTGTCCTTGTCCTTGTCCTTGTCCTTGCCCTTCGGCCGACGCTTCTGATAGCCCCGCCGGCCGCGGGGTCCGCCTTGGTCACCGTCGCTGCCGCCGTCCTTGGTGGCCCGCGCCGCCCCTTGCCGCCGGGCGAGGTAGGAGTCGAGCCACAGCACGAAGGGGCTGGCGATGTAGATGGAGGAGTAGGTCCCCACCAGCACGCCGATCACCAGGGCGAGGGCGAACGCCCAGAGATCCCCGGAGGCCAGGAAGAGAATGGCGGAGATGGCCGCCAGGGTGGTGATGGAGGTCAGCACCGTGCGGCTGAGGGTTTCGTTGAGCGAGGTGTTGATCACCTTTTCGAAGTCCACGTCCCGCAGGCGCGACACGTTCTCGCGGATGCGGTCGAACACCACGATGGTGTCGTTGAGCGAGTAGCCCACGATGGTGAGCAGCGCGGCGATGGTGGCCAGGTTGAACTCCATCCCGCTCACCGCCCAGATGCCCACCGTGATCATGACGTCGTGGGCCAGGGCGAGCACGGCGCCCGGCGCGAACTTGAGGTCGAAGCGCAGGCCGATGTAAAGCAGGATGAAGGCGAGGGTGTAGATCACCGACAGGATGCCGTCGGTGCGCAGCTTCTCGCCCACCTTGGAGCCCACCCGCACCACGGACTCGATGGTCTTCACCGCGCCGTGGGGGGGGATGTCGATGGCGGTAATGCCCCGGGCGCCCACCTTGCCGATGAGCTTGCGCTCGATGTCGATGATGGAGTCCTTGCCCTGGACGTCGAGCACCACCAGCCAGCGGTAGTCCAGCTCGTCGCCCACCTGGGCGATGGCCTCGCGGTGCTTGGAGATGGGCAGCCCGGCCTCGTCGATCTTGCGTTTGAGCTGGGCGGCCTCCACGGCCTGATCCATCTTGAAGGTCACGCTCAGGGAGATGGCATCCTCGGCGCCGTAGCCGGCGGCCTTGACCGCCTCCTGGTAGCGGGGCTCGCTGATGCGCAGGGCGAGCTTCTGCAGCTCGATCTTGCGCTCGTCGAGCTTGCTCTCCAGCGCCTTGAGATCGGGGATCTTCTTGAAGGCCACCGCCACGCGCCACAGCTTGGGGTTGGTCTTGGAGCGCAGCGGGGCGGCGCCGGTCTCCAGGGTGAGGCCGCTCTCCACGAGCTCCTTGCGCAGATCCTTGGGGTGGCGGTTCTCCTGGTGCAGCAGGGTGAGCTGGAGGGTGAAGGGCTCGCCGGTCTCGTAGCCCGCGCGCTGCAGCGCGCTGAGCAGGGGCTCGCGCTTCACCGGGAGATCCAGCGCGAACTCCAGGTGCTGCCGTCGGCCGGCCTTCTTGACGAACTGGCGCAGCTTGCCGTTGAGCTGGCGCGTCAGCAGATCCGCCAGGCCCAGCAGGCGCACCTCCCACTTGATCTTGTTGCGGGATTGTCGGCCCCGGCGAGCCACGGCGCCGGCGGTGGGCGCCAGGGCGACCTTGGCCTCGCCGAAGGCGTTCCGGATCTCGCGCTCGGTGACCCGCTCGGTGAACACCAGGCGGACCTTCTCACCGGACTTGGCCGGCTTGAACCGTCGCAAGACGTTCTCTTTGACGTGGGAGACCTCGGCCTGGTGCGCCGCGGCGAGCTTGTCGGAGATCGTTTTCACCCGGGCGGCGGGCAGGACCCGGCTGGCCATGATCCGCACCGTGGGGCGCTTGGCCGCGGAGGGCGGGGAGGCCAGCCGCGCGCCATTTTCTCCGGCCTGGCGCACCGTGGCGAGCACCTCCTCGGGCTTGGTGGTGCTCTTTTCGGGCAACACCACCCGGAACAAGGATCGCGTGAACCGCCGGTCCAGGATCTCCTTGACTTTCTTCGGCTCGGGCTTCTCGTCCCCCGGCGCGCCCATGCCCTTGCCCGCGCCCGCGCCCATGCCCTTGCCCGCGCCCATGCCGGAGCCGTCTCCGCCCGCGCCCTTGGCCTGCTTCGCCTTGGCGGAGCCGGTGGCCTGGGTCATCAGGGTGGGGTTTTCCATCCGGATGACGTAGGCGTTGCCCTCGCCGGCGACGTTGATCACCGAGACGCGCTTGTAGCCGAGATCCTTGAGCGCGCCCGCGATGGCCTTGCCGTCGAGGCCAGGGCGCTGCTGGAAGTCGATCTGGATCTGGGTGCCGCCCCGGAAGTCGATGCCGTAGTTGAGGGCCCCGTCGGCCACCAGGGAGCGCACGATGAGCACGACGACGCTGAGGCTCACCAGCACGGTGGACAGGATGGCGAACCGCTTGCGGTACCCCAGGAAGTTGATCTTGGTGCCCGGCTTGATGATCTGGAACTGTTTCATCGCTCGACTCGTTTCCTGACCTGGCGCTAGATGCTCAACTGTTCCAGCTTGCCGCGCTTCGTGATGAGGTCGAACATGATCCGGGTCACGAAGACCCCCGTGTAGACGCTGCAGATGATGCCGATGAGCAGGGTGACGGCGAAGCCCTTGATGGGTCCGGAGCCATACTGCATGAGCACGAAGCCGGCGATGGCGGTGGTGACCTGGGCGTCGATGATGGTCCAGAAGGCCCGGCCGTAGCCCGCGTCGATGGCGGCGCGAGGCGTCTTGCCGAGGCGCAGCTCCTCGCGGATCCGCTCGAAGATGATGACGTTGGCGTCCACCGCCATGCCCACCGTGAGCACGATGCCCGCGATGCCGGGCAGCGTGAGGCGCGCCTCCACCGCCGCCAGGATGGCCAGGATGAACAGCACGTTGAGCGAGAGCGCCACGATGGCGATGATGCCGGAGGCTCGGTAGTAGACCATCATGAACAGGATCACCAGCACCGCGCCGATGGAAAGCGCCATGGTGCCCAGGGCGATGGCCTGCTGGCCCAGCTTGGGCCCCACCTGCTGCTCGAACTCGAGGCTCATGGGGGCGGGCAGCGAGCCGGCCTTGAGGATGGACGAAAGGTCCTTGGCCTCTTGCTGCAGCTCGGCGCGGGATCTCATGCTCCCCAGGGAGATCTGACCGCGGGCGCCGATCTCGGACTGGATCACCGGCGCGGACTTGACCACGTCATCGAGGATGATCGCCATGCGGCGCTTGATGTTCTTCCGGGTGAGCTCGCGGAATTTCTTCTCCCCGGCCCGTCCGAAGCGGAACTGGACGATGGGGCGGTTCTGCTCGTCGTAGCCCACGCTCGCATCGTCCAGGTACTCGCCGGTGACACCGGCGATGCGGTGGAGGAAGTAGCTTCGCAGGTAGCCCTTTTTCTTCTTGGACTCCAGGGGGCCGAAGGCCACCTCCCGGTCCGCCGGAATGCGGTAGGGCTCCAGCGCTGGCGTCTGCTTGATCTTGCGCACGAAGTTGAGCACCGTGTCCTTGGTGCTCTTGGGGAACTCGAGGTAGATCTCGTAGACCTCCTTGCCTTCTCGCTGGTAGCGGTCCCCCACGGGCACCGAGACCTTGGACAGCTCGCTCCACACCGGACGCCACTTCCATGAGCCGCTTTTCTTGGACATGAAGATGGACACCACCTCCTCGGGCAGGTTGGCGCGGCGCTTCTTGTCCTGGAGCGCGAAGACCAGGCTGGCCATCTTGCGGAAGTTGCCCGACACGTCGTCCACGATCTTGAACTCGAGCTTGGCGGCCTTGCCCAGCTTGTCTTTCACCCGCTTGATGTAGGCCCGGTCGAGGCCCGGCAGCTCCACGATGATGGCGTCCTCCCGGCGCATCACGTCCGCGCCGGAGACCCCGAACTCGTCCACGCGACCCTGGATGGTCTGTTTGGCCTGGGCGAGGGCTTCCTCCTCGATTTTCTTCACGTGGTCGGGATCCATGCGGAGGGTGGCCTTGCCGGCCGACTTGCTGACGGAGGGCTCGGAGATGGTCGGGTTGCGGGTCTCGCGGTAGCCGAGCTTCTCGGCAATCCCATCCACCATGGAGATCTTCGACTTGTGCGCACCGGCCAGGGTGATCACCGCCTCGTTGCCGTCGGCGTCCACCTTGAGGACGTCCTCGAGCATGTCGTCCTTGCCGCGCTTGTAGTCGCCGCGCAGCCGCTTGACCATCTCGGAGCGGATGTCGTCGCCGATGCGCTCCATCTTGTCCTCGATGGCTTCGTCCAGGTCGACGTGATACTCGAGGTACAGCCCCCCGGCGAGGTCGAGACCCTTGAGGATCTGCTTGTCGAAGCTCCGGGTGAACCAGTTGGGCAGGTTGTCTTTGCCCACCAGGGAGGGCAGCAGGTACGCCACCGCCAGCACGGCGAGCAGCCCCAGCAGGAGCGCCCTTGGCCAGATTCGCTTTTCCATCGGCTTTGCCTACGGGTATTGAGGTTATTTCTTCTCGGAGTCGCCACCGCCGCCGGCCTGCTTGCCGGCGATGTGGCTACGGAGGATCTTCATTCGCACCTTCTCCTGAACCTCGATCACCGCGTACTGATCCGTCAAGCCGGTGATGGTGCCCAGGATGCCCCCGGTGGTGATCACGTGCTCGCCTTTGCGCAGGGCGTTGAGCATGCTCTGATGCTCCTTCTGCTTCTTTTGCTGCGGCCGGATCAAGAAGAAGTAGAAGATGACGAACATCAGCACCAGCGGCAGGACCATGCCGAATGCGCCGCCGCCGAAGCAGCCCACGGGTTTGTCCTGGGCTCCCTCCTTGGGCTTTTCGGCCGTCATGCCGTCGCCCATGGCCGGCGCGCCTCCACTGGGAGCCGGCGCTGAGCTGCCGCCGCCGCCCCCGGCCGTCTCGGGGGGCTTTTGTGCAAGGAAAAGATCACCGATATTGACGGGTTTCAATGCTCGGTCCTCCAGTTCTATAGCAGGAGTCAAGAGTCAGGGCGTTCGGGGTGGCCCTGGTCTGGTCCAATTAGAGCTGGCAACGTGTAGCAGGGAACCCGTCGAGGGTCAACCATTTCCTTGAGGCTCGGGGCCCCCCCCCCGGGAGGAGCCAGCCGCCCGAAAAGCTTGGGGATTAAAGGGGCTGACTCGGCCCGGCGGGCTGGCAGCTCGACGGCCCCGGCGGGACGGCTCCGGGCGGGAAGCACAGAGGGGTGGTGGTTTGGCCGGAGCCCCTCCTACGGCGCCTCCACGAACCGCTCCAGGGAGACGGCGAGGGTGTCGGTGAGATCATCGAGACGCTGCTGGGGATCCGCGGTGGGATCCAGGTGGAGATTGGCCCGATACAGAAAGACGTGGAAGGCCCGCAGCCCTGCGCCGTTTTCCGCGGGCAGCGGCGGACCGGTGACCAGCAGCGGCAGGCGAGGGTCCAGGCCGTCGGCCACGAGCTCCTCGGCGGGCAGGTCCCGTACCCGGATCTGGACGTCGGCCACCACCGCCCGAAGCTCCTTGGGCAGTCGGCGGATGGCCTCGCGACACAGCGCCTCGAGCTCTCGTCCCGTCGGGAGCCTGCGCTGGGGCAGCGCCGCCTCGTCGGCCTCCCGCGTGCGCAAGAACAGCTCCAGGGCTTCACCGATTTCGTCGCGCAGCTCGGCCACGCGTCCCAGGGCGTAGAGCGCGTCGGGCGGGGGAGTGGGCAACTCGGCGAAGGGGGTGAGGACCTGCGTTGCGTAGCTCGCGGCATCCAGCTCGGCGGCGGTCCGCCCCACCTGGATCCGCTGATCCACCTCGTCGAGGTGCTCGGGATCCAGCCGCATCAGGCAGCGCCGGGCCTCCCGATCTTCGCCCTGGCCTCGCAACAGGTCCACGTGAAGCAGTGTGATGTCCACATACTCCGGGCTGCGGGGCTCGGCGAGCTGGTAGGCCTCCTCGATGCGCGCCAGGGCCGTCTCTACCTCGTCGGGCATTACGGCCAGCGCCTCGGCGCTGTAGAACACCGGCGCCAGATACTCCGGATCCTGCTCCCGGGCGGCGTCGAAGGCCTCCAGGGCCGCCTCCCGGTCACCGGAGCCCAGCTCGGCCATGCCGAGCAGGGTCAACCCCTCGGCGTGATCCGGGACGCGCTTGAGGACCTCCTGGGCCGACACCCGGGCGCCGGCGTAGTCCATGTCGGTGAGCAGGCCCCAGCCGCGATCCAGGTGTGCCGTGAGCGGATCCATACCCGCGTCTGCGCTTCGCATCCCCACCTCCTGGCCCGCGGCAGAGCTCATCCTGGGAGCCGTCCCGCGGCGAGCGCGAAAAAAGCGCGAA
>CAYFWA010000437.1:0-6208 GCA_964346625.1 uncultured Myxococcales bacterium | reverse complement strand
TCTTTCCGGGATCCACGTAGGGGTCGTCGAAGCCAGCGAAGCGAAACCGCGTCTCACGCCAGGTGCCGTCTTTTTTCACCACGGGCCAGCGCAACCCGCGAGTCTTGACGTACTCCTCGTAGGGGGCCAGGTCCTTGTGCTTGAGGCGGCTGAACTGCCGATACTCCTCGAAAAGCTGCTGGTCCACGTTGACGTCGTAGTACCGGGCGAAGTCCCAGACCGGCACCGGGCGGCCCTGGTCGTCTTTCATCTCGAACAAAAAACGGCCGTCCTTGTCCTTCATGCCGGAAACGCCCCGGTCGTAAAGACGGCGGGCCAGCGCGATGGTCTGCCAGGTGTCGTCGCGGGCTTCCCCCGGGGGGTGCACCATCCGGAACCACTGCTGGGTGCGGCGCTCGGAGTTGCCGAACATGCCGTTTTTCTCCACCCACAGGGCCGAGGGCAGCACCAGGTCCGCCAGCGCGGTGGTGGCGGTGGGGTAGACGTCCGAGACGATGAGGAACTTGTCGCGCAGCTTCTTTTTCGGCCCGAACAGCCGGTTGAGGTTGGGCAGGCTCTGGCCGGGGTTGGTCACCTGCACCCAGATGGTGTGGATGTCGCCCCCCTCGGCGGTGGGCGTACAGAATCGTTCCCACATCTTCACCGTGTGGTAGCCGGGCGTGGCGTTGATGCGACCGGGCGGCAGGTTCCAGTACTGCTCCGCCTGGGCCCGGTGGGCCGCGTTTTTGACCACGCGGCCACCGGGCAAGGCGTGGGTCAGGGTGCCCACCTCGCGCACCGTGCCGCAGGCCGAGGGCTGGCCGGTGAGGCTGGTGGGGCTGTCTCCGGGGCGGCCGAAGTGCCCCGACAGCAGGTGCAGCCCGTGCACCAGCGAGTTGATGGCCGTGCCCCGGGTGTGTTGGTTCATGCCCATGCACCAGGTGGAGGTGATGCGGAGCTCGGGGTTGCCGAACAGGTCCGCGAGCATCCGCAGGTCGCGCGCGGGCACGCCCGAGAGCGCCTCCACCCGCTTTGGCGTGTACTCGGCGAGGTGACGCTCGAGCTCCGCGAAGCTGCTCGCCACACCGTACAGGGACGGCTCGCCTTCGTCCTTGCGGAAGTTGCAGTACCGCGAGACGAACTCCTTGTCGTAGGTGCCGCGCTCGAGGAGCAGGTGCGCCACGCCGTTGGCCACCGCCAGATCCGTGTGGGGCTTGAACTCCAGGTAGTGCTGGCAATGCTCGGTGGTGCGCGTGCGCCGCGTGGCCAGATCGATGAGCCGCACCTTCTGCCCCCGACGCCGGCGATCGATCAGGCGCGAAAAGAGCACCGGGTGCATCTCGGCCATGTTGTTGCCCCAGAACACGAGCACGTCGCACTCGTCGAGGTCCTGGTAGCAGCCCGCCGGCTCGTCCACGCCGTAGGTGGCCAGAAAGCCGGTGACGGCCGAGGACATGCACAGCCGGGCGTTGGGGTCGATGTGGTTGCACGACAGCCCGCCCTTCATGAGCTTCTGGGCGGCGTAGCCCTCGGGGATGGTCCACTGGCCGCTGCCGTAGAAGGCGAACCCCTGCGGGTCCTTTTGCACGCGATCGGCCATGACGTCGAGGGCCCGATCCCAAGACACCGGTCGGAGCTTGCCGCCCTGGCGCAATAGCGGCCGCGTGAGCCGGTCCTTGCCGTACAGCGCCAGGCCCACGTGGTAGCCCTTGACGCACAGCAGGCCCCGGTTGACGCCGGCCTTGCGATCCCCGGCGATGGCCACCACCCGGTCGTTTTTGACCCCCACCATCACGTGGCAGCCGGTGCCACAAAAGCGACAGGGGGCCTTGTCCCATTTGATCCCGCGGCCCGCCTCCGACAGGCTCCGGCCCGCGAGCCCGGGCACGGGCAGCCCGGAGCCAGAGCCCGCGGCGCAGGAGTCCAGCTCGGAGCCGGCCCCCACCGAGGCCGCGGCGGCCAGCAGGGCCGAGGACTGGAAAAACTCCCGACGGCTCGTTCCTCTTTCGGGATCACTCATGATCGGCTCCTTGCTCTGATCGCGTCACGCTCCCCTCCCGCCCGCGCTGGGTGCGCTGGAAATGAACGTCGGGCTCGGGATCCGACTCGGGATAGAAGATCGCCACCACATCCACGTGGCAGACGCCGGGAAGGCTCAACAGCTCCTCGAGCGCTCGCCGGTCTGCCTCGGGTCCCGGCGTGTCGAGCACCGCGGCGATGAGCTGCCCGACCCTCGGCCCGAGCTGAACGTCGGATCGGGATCCCAGCAACTCCAGGGTCTGGACCCTCGCGGCGGGATCCGGATCGAGCGTCAGGCGGATTCCACTGATTGCCATTTGATTCTCTCCCGCTGTGCCGAACGTCTCGCGCCGACCCCTCGAAGCTAGCCCAAACGCGCGCACGTTGCAAGATATAATTATCTTTTTGTCTTGATTGTGCCGGCCGGTTGCGGTAGGACTGTTCGAGTAGATGCCCGGCGTTGTGCCCGCCGGTCTCCGGCCTCCGGCCTCAAGGACCCGACGGCCCGGCGGCCCGGCGGCCCGGAGACCCGGAGGCCCGGCGACCCGGCGACCCGGCGGCGAGCCGGCAGTCGCACCGAATAGACGCGCCGGGCACGGCTCTCGAGGCGAAGACATGCGCGCAACGCGAACCCGTTGTCCAATCACCTGGGCGCTGCTGGCGCTGGGCCTGCTGCTCACGGTGAGCTGCGGGCGCCGGCACCGTTACGGCCCACCTGGAGGAGAGCCCCGGCTGGCGCCCGAGCCAAAGGCCTCGGCCGATCGCTTTCCGGTAACCGTGCCGAGCCGCCTCGAGGACCTCGGGCTCTCCGTTGGTACGCGGGGATTGCGCGGTGAGCCCGAGCAGATCGCGTGCCGAACCTGCCATGTTGGAATCGTTCCCAGTGATCCCGACAAGTTCCGCCGCGAGCAGGCCGTCTTCCACACCCAGATCCAACTCGAGCATGGCACGAAGACGTGCCAGACCTGTCACCGCCCGCCCCTGTTCGACGACTTCAACCTGGCCGACGGCGCCCCCGTTGGGCCGGGTGAGGTGATGCGCCTGTGCGGGCAGTGCCACGCCCGCCGGCTGGTGGAGTACCGCCAGGGCGCCCATGGCGGGATGAACGGGTACTGGGATCTGACCCGCGGTCCCCGCACCCGGAACCACTGCCTGGACTGCCACGACGCGCACCACCCGGCCATCGAGCAGGTCCGCCCGAGCCCGCGAGCGCTCAACCGCTGAGCGACGACGAGGAGCGCCATCATGGATGAGCCACGAGACGAATCACCGGACCGCGGGCGCGAGGACGACCGCGACGGTCCCCGCGAAGGCGACCGCGGAGGTCCCCGCGAAGGCGACCGCGACGGGTTCCCCTCAACGCCGCCGGGGATCACCCGCCGCACCGCGCTGAAGGTGGCCGGGGCTTCGGCCTGGGGCGGGGCCCTCGGTTACGCCCTGTGGCCCCTGGCGGGCAAGCTGGATCAGCTCGATGCCGAGACGCTGCTGCGCCGTCACTACACCGAGCTCAGCGCCGCGGACAAGCGGCGGATCTTCGCCGAGCTCGAAGCCCAGACCCGGCGGGAGCGCGGGGTGAAGGTCCGCATCTCCGACCCGCCCCCACACAAGGGGGTGAAATACGGCTACGCCCTCAACCTCACCACCTGCATCGGCTGTCGACAGTGTGTGGACGCCTGCCGCAAGGAAAACAACCACGACCGCCGGCTGCAGCAGTCCTACATCCGCGTGTTCGAGATCGACAACATGGGGCTGGACATCAACCACGGGCGGCTGGACTACGACCACGCCGTGCCCGTGGAGGGACGGCGCTACTTCCCGGTGCAGTGCCAGCAATGCGACCGGCCGCCGTGCGTGGAGGTCTGCCCCACCAAGGCCACCTGGAAGGAGCCCGACGGCATCGTGGTGATCGACTACTCCTGGTGTATCGGCTGCCGCTACTGCGCCGCGGCCTGCCCCTACCAGGCCCGGTTTTTCAACTGGCGCCCGCCCGAGCTCCCCCGCGACGCGATCAACCCGGACCAGGGCTACCTGTCCAACCGCATCCGGCCGGCCGGGGTGATGGAGAAGTGCACCTTCTGCCTGCACCGCGTGCGCCGCGGCCGGCTGCCGGCGTGCCTGGAGGCCTGCCCGGCCGGCGCCCGGGTGTTCGGCAACCTGCGCGACCCCGACTCCGAGATCCGCTGGGTCATCGAGAACCGACGGGTGTTCATCCTCAAGGAGGAGCAAGGTACCGCGCCGAGCTTCTACTACTTTTTGGCGGAGTGACTCCATGGCTTCCCGCGCGACCGAAGACAACCTCCCCCCCGCCGCGACCCGCCGTCCGTCCCGCTGGCCGTATCTGCGCTTCCTGTGGCGCGCAGCGAGCCTGGCCACCGAGGGTTCCTACCTCTATCTCGCGTGGATGATCCTGTTGACCGCGGTGGCCTTCGTGGGGGCCAACGCCTGGGCCCAGCAGGTGAGCCAGGGCATGGCCCTCACCGGCATGTCCAACCAGGTCTCATGGGGGCTGTACATCGCCAACTTCACGTTTTGCGTCGGCGTGGCCGCCGGCGGCGTGATGATGGTGATCCCGGCCTATCTGTACCGCGACGAGCGGATGCACGAGGTGGTGATCTTCGGCGAGATGCTCGCCGTGTCCGCCATCATCATGTCCATGCTCTTCGTGATGGTGGACCTGGGCCGGCCCGAGCGCTTCTGGCACCTGGTGCCCGGTCTCGGCCAGCTCAACTTCCCGTGGTCCATGCTGGCCTGGGACGTGATCGTGCTCAACGGCTATCTGCTTTTGAACCTGCACATCGTGGGGTATCTTCTGTACATGCGCTTTTTGGGCCGCACCCCCGAGCCCCGCTGGTACGTGCCCTTCGTGTTCATCTCCATCGTGTGGGCCATCTCCATCCACACCGTGACCGCGTTTTTGTACGCGGGCCTGGGGGGCCGCCCGTTTTGGAACACCGCGCTGCTGGCCCCGCGCTTTCTGGCCTCGGCCTTCGTGTCCGGTCCGGCCTTTCTCATCATCGCCCTCACCGTGGTGGGGCGGCTGACCTCCTTCCAGATCCATCCGCGCCCCCTGGGCACGCTGGTGAGCATCCTCAAAATCACGTGCTTGCTGAACCTGTTCATGGTGGTGAGCGAGGCCTTCACCGAGTTCTACGCGGGCACCCACCACACCGCCTCGGCGCGCTACCTGTATCTCGGCCTGGGGGACCACCACGCCCTGGTGCCCTGGATCTGGATCGCCATCGGGCTCAACGTGGTGGCCGCCGCCTGCTTTTTGCACCCGCGGATCCGGCAGATGCGTTGGCTGCTGGTCACCGCCAGCGTGCTGACCTTCGTCGGCGTGTGGATCGAAAAGGGCATGGGCCTGGTGGTGCCGGGCTTCATCCCCAGCCCGCTGCACGAGGTGGTGGAGTACCAACCCAGCCTCACCGAGTGGCGCATCACCGCCGGCATCTGGGCCTTCGGCTTGATCGTCTACACGGTTGCGATAAAAATCGCGGTGCCCATCTTGACGGGCCGGGTGCGCGTGCAGCCATCGCGTGCACCCGACGCGCCGGGGTCGCGCCCCGCGCTCGGCGCGCCGAAGGCGCGGGCCGACCCCGACAACCCCAGGTGAGCCCACACCGTGTTCAACCGCTCCACCCAGATCGCCATCACCGCCATGAGCCGCCTGGCCGAGGCCCACCTCGCCGACGCCCCGGCCCTCACCGCCGCGCAGATCGCGGAGGGCACGCCCTACTCCCAGCCCTTCATCGCCAAGGTGCTCACCGCGCTGTCGCAGCACGGCCTGGTGCGGGGAACCTCCGGCCGCAGGGGGGGCTACACGCTGGGGCGGCCCCCCGTCGAGATCTCGCTGCTGGACATTGCCCGGTGCTTCGAGCGCCGCGACCGCGCCACCCTCTGCCCGTTTTCCAAGGGCGTCTGCCAGCGGCCCGAGCCCTGCCCGCTGCACGCCGGGCTCACCGAGATCTGGCAGCACCAGCAGCGCTTTTTGGCCAACACGCACCTCGATGTGTTTTTGCCCACCCGGCCGGAGGCCACCGCGGACAAAAGGTAGGCAGGCCCTGACTCGCCTTTCGCCCATTTTTCCTGCTGCGAGCGGCTTTTTCCTGCTGCGAGCGGCCGAAATCGCCCACGACTGCGTGAGCTCGCTTCGCTCGCGGGTCTGGGCTGGATCATTCCAGCGAGCTCACGCAGCCCGCCGGGATGAACC
>CAYFWA010000436.1:0-6222 GCA_964346625.1 uncultured Myxococcales bacterium | reverse complement strand
TCCATGATGATGACGGTCTTGCCCACGCCGGCGCCCCCGAACAGGCCGATCTTGCCGCCCTTGGCGTAGGGGGTGAGCAGATCCACCACCTTGATGCCGGTCTCGAAGATCTCCTGGGCCGGGATGAGGTCGTCGAACTCCGGCGCCGGCCGGTGGATGGGGCTGTTGGCGTCCGGGTGGGGCATCTCCCCCTTGTCGTCCAGCGGGCGCCCCAGCAGGTTGAAGATCCGGCCCAGGCACTGGTCGCCGGTGGGCACGGAGATGGGCTTGCCGGTGTTCGTGCACTTCATCCCGCGCACGAGGCCGTCGGTGCCGTCCATGGCGATGCAGCGCACCAGGTTGTCACCCAGGTGCTGCGCCACCTCCACGATCAGGGGCAGATCCCGCGCCGAATCGTGGATCTCGATGGCGTTGAGGATGTTGGGCAGGTGATCCGAGTCGAACTCGATGTCCACCGTGGGTCCGATGACCTGACGGACGAGGCCCTCGTTCTCCTGGAGGCCATCGACGCCGGCGGAGCCGGTGAAGGTCTTGCTTCCCGCGCCCGCGCCCGCGCTTTGGCCCCCCGTGGGAGCGGCCGCGCCGGGGGTCGCCGGCTTGGCGTTGGCACCCGCCGTCGGCGGCTTGAGCGGGGGAACCTTGGGAGTGTCGGGCTTGGGCGTGCTGCTGCCCGTGGTCTTGTCGTCTGCCATCTCGTACTCCTTGAGAGGTTGGCGTCCGCGGGGCATCGGCGGTGCGCCGGCGGCCCCAGACCGCCGCCTTATCCTTCCAGCGCCTCGGCGCCGGACACGATCTCCAGCAGCTCCTTGGTGATCGCGGCCTGCCGGGCCTTGTTGAGCTGCAGCGTGAGGGTCTCCATCAGCTCGTCACAGTTGTCCGTGGCGTTGGACATCGCCAGCATGCGGGCCGAGTGCTCCGCCGTGAGGGCGTCCGCCTCGTTGGTCACCATGCGGACCCGCATGTACCGCTCGAGCACCACCCCGAAGACGGTCTCGGCGTCGGGCTCGAAGATCATCTCCCCGCCCCCCTCCGCGGCGCCGCCCTCGGCCTCCTCCTCGCCCTCTTCGGCGAGAAGCTCCTTCGGGTCCAGAGGCAAGAACTCCACCAGGCGCTGCTCGTAGCGCATCATGTTGATGAACGTGTTGTAGGCGATCATCACCCGATCGGTGTCGCCGGCCAGGAATCGATCCACCAGCGCGTCGGTGATCTCCGCCATGAGCTGCGCCTGGACCTTGCCCTGAAGATCGATGTGCTCCGCGAGGATGGTCCAGCCCCGCTTGCGGGCGAAGTCCCGGCCCTTCTTGCCGATGCAGACCAGCTCCACCTTGTCTGTGCCCACCTCCTGCTCCACGTACCGCTTGGCCGTGTTGAGGATGTGGTTGTTGTAGGCGCCGCACATGCCGCGGTCGGCGGTGATGAGCACCAGCGTGATGCGATTCGGCGTCTCGACGGCGCGCTGCAGGGGGTGCTCCGTGTCGGAGGAGGCCTGCAGCAGGTGGCCGGTGATGCGGGCCAGGGCGTCGGCGTAGCGGCGGGTGTCCTCCATCGACTGTTGCACGCGACGGAGCTTCGACACCGACACCGCCTTCATGGCCTTGGTGATCTGGCGCGTGTTCTCGACGACCTTGAGTCGGTTGCGCAGCGCCTTGAGCGAGGGCATGGAGTCTCCTTTTTAGGGCCGGACCTGGCGGTTGGAGCCGCGGCCTGGCGGCCCACCGAGCTCACTTCTTGTCGAACTCGCCGGCGACGAACTTTTTCTTGAACGTGTCGAGGGCCTTGGTGAGCTTCTCCCGGATGTCGTCGCTGAGCTCCTTCTCGTTTTCGATGGCGTGCACCGTGTCGTGCACCTCCTTGTCGAGATAGGTGAGCAGCGCGTCCTCGAAGTCCGGCACGCGGTTGGCGTCGACGTCGTCGAGATAGCCCTCGCCGCCGGCGAAGATGATCGCCACCTGCTGCCACAGGGCGCGGGGGACGTACTGATCCTGCTTGAGGATCTCCACCATGCGCTCACCGCGGGTGAGCTGGGCCAGGGTGGCCTTGTCCAGGTCCGAGCCGAACTGGGCGAAGGACTGGAGCTCGCGGTACTGGGCGAGATCCAAACGCAACCGGCCGCCGACCTTCTTCATGGCCTTGGTCTGGGCGTTGCCGCCCACCCGGGACACGGAGAGACCGACGTTCACCGCTGGGCGGACGCCGGCGTAAAACAGGTCGGGCTCGAGGTAGATCTGGCCGTCGGTGATGGAGATGACGTTGGTCGGGATGTAGGCCGACACGTCACCGGCTTGGGTTTCGATGATGGGCAGGGCGGTGAGGGAGCCGCCGGTGCCCTTCACCGGGCGTAGCTCCTTGCCCTTGACCTTGTCGGGATCCTCTTTCTCGAGCTTCTCGAACTTCATCAGGCCCACGGCGCCCACGTAGCGCTTGCCGTCCACGCCCTCGGTGGTGTCCTCGGGGGCGTCTTTTTCCACCAGGATGTACTCCTCGGCGGTCTTGCAGGCGCGCTCCAGCAACCGGCTGTGCAGGTAGAACACGTCGCCGGGGTAGGCCTCGCGTCCGGGGGGGCGGCGCAGCAGCAGGGAAAGCTGGCGGTAGGCGGCGGCCTGCTTGGACAGGTCGTCGTAGATCACCAGCGAGTGGCGCCCGGAGTACGTGAAGTGCTCGGCCATGGCGCAGCCGCAGTACGGGGCGATGTACTGCAGCGACGCGGGCTGCTCGGCGGCCGCGGAGATCACCGTGGTGTACTCCATGGCGCCGTGTTCCTTCAGCTTCTCCACCACCGCCGCCACTCGGGACTGCTTCTGGCCCACGGCGATGTAGAAGCAGTACACGTCGGTGTTCTTCTGGTTGATGATGGCGTCGATGCCGATGGCGGTCTTGCCGGTGCCGCGGTCGCCGATGATCAGCTCGCGCTGGCCCCGCCCGATGGGGATCATGGAGTCGATGGCCTTGAGCCCGGTCATCAGCGGCTCGTTTACCGGCTGACGATCGAGCACGCCCGGCGCCTTGATCTCGATGAGGCGGTGCTGTTCCTTGGGTACCTCGATGGGGGGACCCCCGTCGATGGGATTCCCCAGGGGGTCCACCACGCGGCCGAGCATCTGCTCGCCGGCCGGGACGGAGGCGATGCGCCCCGTGCAGCGCACGATGTCGCCCTCCTTGATGCCGGTGTCCGAGCCGAACAGGGCGACGCCCACGCTGGATTCCTCCAGGTTCAGCGCCACGCCCATGAGGCCGCCGGGGAACTCCACCAGCTCACCCGCCTTGGCGTCGAGCAGACCGTAGACGGTCGCGATACTGTCGCCGACGGAGAGGATGGACCCCACCTTCTCCATCTCGGTGCGGTCTTCGTAATTCGCGATCTCCTTGGAGAGGATCGCGGTGATTTCCTCAGGACGAATACTCATCAGTCGTCTCCCGATAGCGGTGCGGCCCCTGGGTGGCCGTCAGACCACGGCTTCCAGCCGAGAACGCAGCGAGCGAAGCCTTCCGCGCAACGTGCCGTCGATGTTCACGTCCTTGTACTTGACGTGGACACCGCCCAACACCTCCGGATCCACCCGGAAGTCCAGGGTGAACTTCAAACCGGTGACCATCTCGAGCTTCTGCTCGAGCAGCTTGCGCTTGGGCGGGTCGAGGGCGACCGCGCTGACGACGCGGCCCACCACCTGACCCATCTCCTCCTCGCCGATGTGGCGGAACTCTTCGAGAATGTCCGGAAGCTGGAGGATGCGCTTTTTGTTGATCAACACCCGGATCAGGTTGAAAAGCAGCGCTGGGACCCTGCCGCCGCCGAACAGCTTGTCGGCGAGGGCGGCCTTTTCCTGCTCCCGGATGTGCGGCCCCTCCCAGAATGCCCGCAGCCGCGGCTGGTCGAGGTACCACTTTCGCAGGGCCTCGGAGTCCGCCACGTACTGCTCGAGCTGCCCGGTGGGCTTCACCGCCTCCAGCAGCGACTGGCTGTATACGCGGATGACTTCTGGCTCACGTCTCATTGCAGACCACCCAGCTCGTCGATGAACGTATCGATGTGACGCTGGTGCGCCGCGCGGTCGATTTTCTCTCGCAGCACCTTCTCGGTGGCCGCGAGGGTCAGCTCCACCACGTCCTTACGTAGCTGCTTGCGAGCATTGGCCAGCTCGATCTCGGCGTTCTGCTTAGCCCGCTCCAGCATGGCTTCCGCGTCTTCGCGGGCCTTTTGCTGGATCTCTTGCGAGATGCGCTTGCCCTCTTCGATGGCCTTTTGCATCTCCTTGCGGGCCTTGTCCTCGATCTCGGCGAGCTCGGCCTCGAAGCGCGCCTTGGTCTCGTCTGCTTCCTTCTGAAGCTCCTCGGCCTTGGCGAAGTCGCCTTCGATCTTTTCCCGCCGCTCGTCGATGGTCTTGAGCAGGGGGGCCCAGACGAACTTCTTCAGGATCCAGACAAAGATCAGAAACGCGATCAGGTGCGTGACGATCTCGGCGGCGACCTTCATGTTCTTCGACAGGGCGAAGACGTAGCTGGTCGTGGAGGCGAGCGCACCCCCGCCCTGGGGCTCGAGCCCTACGAGCGTGAGCACAGCCGCCGCGCCGAGACCGATCCCGCCGATCAGTCGCCAGGGCGCAGGGGAGCCGGTTGGTCGAAACCTTCGCATGGTATCCCCTTCTCGGTTCCTGGGTCGCCGCTGTCCCACCCGGGACCGACGACGACCGGGTTGCCGTTCGGTTCGTCGTACGTTCGACGCCTACTTCGGGACCAGGAAGACCGAGATCAGGGCGTAGATCGTGAGGGCCTCGATGAAGGCCGCGCCGACGATCATTCCGGTGAGGATCTTGCCGGAGGCTTCCGGCTGACGTCCAGTGGCCTCCATGGCTGAGCCCACCGCCCGGCCGAGGCCGAGCCCAGAGCCGATGGCCGCGAGTGCAACACCGAGGGGGTACGAAAGCTGCAGCAGGTTCATCTCTTCCTCCTAAATGGGTCCGTTACCCGTGTGAAAAAAAACCGTCTTACGAACCGGTGTGATGAGAAGCGCTCACCCCTTACGCCGGGGCGTGAGCTTCCTCTTGGTGCTCGTCGTGATCCTCGTCGTGGTCCCCGTCATGGTCCCCGTGGGGCAGGACCATCATGATGTAGATCGTGCTCAGCAGCGTGAACACCAGCGCCTGGATGGTGCTGAGCAGCAGCGCCACGAACATGAAGGGGAGCTCGAGCGGGAAGCCCAGCGGGATGTTGTTGGCCGGCAAAAAGGCGAACATCATGAGGCCCAGCATCAGCATGGAGCCCAGCAGCACGTCCTCGCCGTAGATGTTTCCGAAGAGTCGCAGAAGCAGCGACAGCGGCTTCACGATCAGGTCCGAGAAGATGTGCAGCGGGATGAAGATGATGCCGATCACCCAGGTGACGGCGTCGGTGGGGTTGCCGCACCAGTGCAGGAGCACCCCCTTGATGCCGTTGAGCTTGAACGAGGTGTACTGCGTGACCAACAGGGTGCACAGCGCCAGGGCCGTGGTGCAGGTCGGGACCAGGAAACCCGACGACAGGAGCCCAAAGCCGGCCGTGGGGGAAATGCCCAGGGGAATGATGCCGAGGAGGTTCGCCGACAGGATGAAGATGAACAGGCTGCCCAGAAACGGCAGGTAGCGCCGGCCGACCTCTTTGCCCAGGATGCCGCCAACCAGGTTGTCGAAGGCCTCCACCACCATCTCCACCACCGCCTGGAAGCGCGACGGCCTGAGGCTGCGGTTTCGATACATGCGGCTGAGGAAAACCACGAAGATCAGGGGGATCAGCAGCGAGAAGAGCGCGCGGACTATCCACCAGTTGCCGTGGTTGCCCAGGAACTTGCCGAAGCGGGTGTCCTTGGCAAAGGTACCGATGGCGTAGGCGATGTTCGGCAGCTCCGGTGGGTGGCCGCCGTGGTCGTCCTTCTTGGCCTCTTTCCCTTTCTTGTCGCCTTCGGTGATTTCCCGGCCTGGGCGCAGATCGGCCTGCTCGCCACGCGTGGGCTGCTCATCCAACCTGGCGTGCTCGTGGGCCGCGGCCGCCGCCGAGGACGCCGTGAGACCGCCACACACCACCAGGCTGAGCACGGTGGCGAGCCAGACCGGAGTGCGGCGCTCGTGTGATCGACGTTGCGGGGAACGTAACCGTTCAGGTGTCACGTAGGACCGAAACTGCGCGAAACGGTGAATCGGCGCCTTTCCCTGCAGCGGCGCGAAGCGCGATGATTGGGGGTGAGCCCCGAAA
>CAYFWA010000435.1:0-6224 GCA_964346625.1 uncultured Myxococcales bacterium | reverse complement strand
GAAACCCCTACCAGCTCGACTTGGTCACGCCGGGGATCTGTCCCTCGAGGGACAGCTTGCGGAAACATATCCGGCACATGTTGAACTTGCGCATGTAGCCCCGGGGCCGCCCACACAGCGGGCAGCGGTTGCGATACCGCACCTTGAACTTGAGCTTGCGCTTCACCATCTGGCTCGTTCTCGCCACGGGATCCTCCTACTTCCTAAAAGGCATGCCCAGCGCCCGCAGCAGCGCCCGGCCTTCCTCGTCGGTCTCCGCCGAGGTTACGAAGGTGATGTTCATGCCCTTGATCTTTTCGATGCTGTCATAGTCGATCTCGGGGAAGATGATCTGTTCCTTCACTCCGAGCGTGTAGTTCCCTCGTCCATCGAATGCCTTGGGGGAGACGCCCTTGAAGTCGCGGACCCGCGGCAGCGCGAAGCTGATCAAGCGATCCAGGAACTCGTACATCTTCTCGCGGCGCAAGGTGACCATGGCGCCGATCTTCATGCCCTGCCGCAGCTTGAAGGTCGCGATGGAGCGCCGGGCCAGAGTGACCACGGGCTTCTGGCCGCTGACGACCCCGAGTTGCTCGATGGCCTGGTCCACCAGCTTGGGATTCAGGATCGCCTCCCCGAGGCCGATGTTGACCGTGATCTTCTGCAGCCGCGGCGCCTGCATCCGCGAGGAGTATCCGAACTCCTTGATCAGCGCGGGGACGATGTCCTCGAGGTACTGCGTCCACATCCGTGGAGGCTGGTCCCGCTTGATGGGGGCCGTCTGCTTGTCGTCCCCCTTCTTCCCCCCTTTGCCCTTCTTGTCCCCCTTGCCCTTCTTGTCCCCCTTGCCCTTCTTGTCCCCCTTGCCCTTCTTGTCGCCGCCGCCCTTGGAGGCCTTGTTTTTCTTGTCGTCCTTCGCCATCGATCGTCTCCGGTTCGGGCTTTGGGCCGCAGGTCCTCGGGAGCCATCCACTGACTAGTTGATGGTCTCTCCGCTTCTGCGCGCCACCCTGACCTTCGTGCCGTCTTCCAGCACCTGGCTTCCCACGCGGGAAGGTTGATTCGTTTTCGGATCCACGAGCATCACGTTGGACAGCGCCAGGCTCCCCTCGCGTTCGTTGATCCCGCCCGTGGGGTTGGCCTGGCTCGGCTTGGTGTGCTTCTTCACCAGGTTCACCTTCTCCACGATCACCCGCTTCTGCTTCGGAAGCACCTTGAGCACCTTGCCGCGCTTGCCCTTTTCTTTGCCGGCGATCACCACCACGGTGTCGTTCTTCTTGATGCGCACGCTCATCAGAGCACCTCCGGTGCCAGCGAGATGATCTTCATGAACTTCTTCGCTCGCAGCTCTCGAGCCACCGGTCCGAAGATTCGGGTGCCGATGGGCTCCTTCTGCTGGTTGATCAGCACCGCCGAGTTCTTGTCGAACCGGATGTAGGTCCCGTCAGGGCGACGCAACTCCTTGGCGGTGCGGACGATGACGGCTTTCATCACGTCGCCCTTTTTCACCTTGGAGTTCGGCATGGCCTCTTTCACCGACACCACGATGATGTCGCCGATGGATGCGTACTTGCGCTTCGAGCCGCCGAGCACCTTGACGCACATCACCTTCTTGGCGCCCGAGTTGTCGGCCACGTCGAGTACGGATTGCATCTGGATCATCGCTAATATCCTCGCGTCCACGGGGGGCCGCCGCGCGGGGGGCCCACCGGCTCTACACCATGTCGGGACGCTCGATCAGCCGATTTGCGCGCCAGCGCTTCTGCGCCGACATGGGACGCGCCTCGACAATCTGTACCCGATCGCCAACCCGATATTCGTTCCGCTCGTCGTGCGCCTTGTACTTCACGCGGCGCACCACGTACTTCTTGTATCGCTTGTGCAAAAACCGGCGGGTCACCTGCACCACGATGGTCTTGTCCATCTTGTCCGAGGTCACGACGCCCTGTAGCGTGCGCCCGCGGCGGATTGCCGTGTCGGCCATGGCTTACGCCTCCCTCGTTTCCGGCTTCGCCGGCTCGTTCCCCAGGCTCCGCGCCTGCAGGATGGTCTTTACGCGGGCGAGGTCACGACGAGTGGTCTTGACCTTCGCCACATTCTCTAGCTGGTTGGTCGCGCGCCCCATGCGTAGCTTGAACAGCTCCTCCTGGAGCCGACGCTCGAGTCCTTGGAGCTCCTGATCCGTACGCTCCCGCAGCTCGGTTGACGAAAACTCGGTGCGCTTCATAGCATCGACTCCCGCTTCACGAACCGGGTCTTCACCGGCAGCTTGTGGTGCGCCAGCCGAATGGCGGAGCGAGCCTTCTCCTCACTGACCCCCAGGATCTCGTACATGACGCGCCCGGGCTTCACGATGGCCACCCACTCCTCGGGCGCCCCCTTGCCCTTCCCCATCCGGGTCTCGGCGGGCTTCTTGCTAATTGGCTTGTCGGGGAAGATCCGGATGAACACCTTCCCGCCACGCTTGATGTGACGGGTAATGGCAATTCGAGCGGCTTCGATCTGGCGCGCCGTGATGCGTCCGGCCTCCACGGCCTGGATGCCATAGTCGCCAAAGGCGACGGTGTCACCCCCCTTGGCGCGACCGCGCATGCGGCCTTTCTGCACCTTACGCCACTTGACTTTCTTCGGGCTCAGCATGGTCGTCCTCGTCGCTGATACGGACCGCCGCTAGCTCACGCGACGCTCACGGGTCGGCAGCACGTCTCCCTTGTAGAGCCAGCACTTGACCCCGATGACTCCGTAGGTGGTCTTCGCTTCGGCCAATCCGTAGTCGATGTCGGCCCGCAGAGTGTGCAGCGGCACCCGGCCATCACGATACCATTCGGTCCGCGACATCTCCGCCCCGCCGAGCCGGCCGCCGCAGTGGACCTTGATCCCCTTGGCGCCGAACTTCATGGCGGTCTGAACCGCCTTTTTCATGGCGCGCCGGAAGGCGATTCGCCGCTCGAGCTGCGTGGCGATGTTCTCGGCCACGAGCTGCGCGTTGACCTCCGCCTTGCGCACCTCCTGGATGTCCAGGAAGATGTCGTTGTCGGTGAGCTTTTGAACCTCTTTCTTGAGGGCCTCCACTCCCGCGCCGCGCTTGCCGATGACGATCCCCGGACGCGCCGTGTGAATTTTTACCTTGGCCTTGCTCGCGGCCCGCTCCACCTCCACCAGGGAGACGCCGGCATGGTGGAGCTTGTCCTTGATGTAGCGCTTCAGCGCCAGATCCTCGTGCAGCCACCTGGCGTACTGCTTGGCCTCATACCACTTCGAACTCCAGCTTCGGATGACGCCGATCCGGAATCCCGTTGGGTGTGTCTTCTGTCCCACGCGAAAACCTCCAGGTTGTACTATCGCTCGGCCACCACCAGGGAGATGTGGCTGGTCTTTTTGTTCACGCGAAACGCCCGGCCCTGAGCGCGCGGGCGAAAACGCCGAAGGGTCGGCCCCTGATCGACGGTGATGGTCTTCACGTAGAGCGTGTCCACGTCCAGGTCACCGACATCCTCGGCGTTGGCGATGGCGCTGCGCAGCACCTTGCGGAGGATCCGGGCCGAACGTCGGGGGGTGAAATCGAGGAGGCTGATGGCCTCCTCCACGTCCCGACCACGGATCACGTTGGCCACCACGCGCGCCTTGCGAGGGGCGACCCGACAGTATCTGAGGACCGCTTTGGCTTCCATGTTTCCTCTCCACGGTACGCGCCTTGGAGCGCCACGCCGGCCGGCGCTGCCCCGAGACCCGTGCGCCTATCGGCCGCGCCTGGCCTTCCGGTCGGCTGCGTGGCCGTGGAAGGTTCGCGTGGGCGCGAACTCTCCGAGCTTGTGGCCCACCATGTTCTCGGTAACAAACACCGCGACAAACTTCTTGCCGTTGTGCACGGCGAAGGTCAGCCCCACCATCTCCGGGATGATCACCGACCGGCGCGACCAGGTCTTGATCACCGGCTTCCGGGTGGACTTCTGGGACGCCTCCACCTTCTTGAGCAGATAGCCGTCTACGAAGGGTCCTTTTTTCAGGGATCGCATGGCTTACTTCTTCCGCCTTCGGACAATCATCTTGTCCGTCCGCTTGTTTTGACGCGTCCGATACCCCTTGGTGGGTTTGCCCCAGGGGGTACAGGGGTGCCGACCACCGGAGGAGCGGCCCTCACCGCCGCCCATGGGATGGTCCACCGGGTTCATGGTCACCCCCCGATTGTGGGGACGACGTCCCAGCCACCGTCGCCGGCCCGCCTTGCCGAAATGGATGTTGCCGTGCTCGGCGTTGGACAGCGTGCCCACGGTGGCGCGGCAGTCCTGGTGAACCCGCCGCACCTCGCCAGAGGGCAGCCGGACCTGGGCCCAGTCGCCTTCCTTGGCCATGAGGCGTACATAGGCGCCCGCCGAACGAGCCAGCTTGCCGCCACCGCCGATTTGCAGCTCCACGTTGTGCACCAGGGTCCCGAGGGGAATGTTGCGCAGCGGCATGCAGTTGCCAGGGCGGATATCGGCCACCTTCGCCGAGATCAGGGTCTCGCCGACCTTCACGCCCTGCGGCGCGAGGATGTAGGCCTTCTCGCCGTCCACGTAGTGGAGCAGCGCCAGAAAGGGCGTGCGGTTGGGATCGTACTCGATCGCCGCCACCTTGGCCGGGACGCCGGTCTTGTTGCGCCGGAAGTCCACCGTCCGGAAGCGGCGCTTGTGCCCGCCGCCCCGAAAGCGGTTGGTGGTCCGTCCATTGTTGTTCCGCCCGCCCGAGGACTTCTTTCCGCGTACCAGCTTCTTTTCCGGGCGCTTCTTCTTGGTGAGCGGGGAAAGGTCCCGCGAGCTCATGAAGCGCCGTCCGGGCGATGTCGGCTTGTACTTCTTGATCGCCATCTTTTCAGATCCCCTCGAAGAACTCGATGCTGTCCCCGTCGGCCAGGCGCACGATGGCCTTCTTCCAATTCGCGCGCTTGCCTTCGAACCGGCCGCGGCGCACGTTCTTGCCCCGCACCACCTGGGTCCGCACCTTGGTGACCGTCACGTCGAAGAGCCGCTCCACCGCCTCGCGGATCTGGACCTTGTTGGCGCGCCGGTGCACCCGAAACAGCACCTGGTTCTGCTCCTCTTGCAAGGTAGTGCCCTTCTCGGTGAGCAGCGGCTGGATGATGACTTCCTGGGGTAGCATGACTCCCTCCTGGCTGCTCAGGCGCTGGTGGCCGCCGCCGCACGCCGCGACGCGAGACGCTCCTCGAGGGCCCGCGCCATCTCGGCGGTCAACACCAGCTTGTCGTGTTTGAGCACGTCGTAGACGTTGACGCCCTCGGGCGGCAACACCTTGCAGTCGGGCAGGTTTCTCGCGCTGAGGACGAGCTTGTGGTTGGCGCGGTCGTCCACCAGCAGGGCCTTGGGCGCCTCCAGGTTCCCGAGCACCTTGCGCAGCCCCTTGGTCTTGATCTCCGGCAGCTCCAGGGAGTCCACCACGATCAGGTTGCCGTCCCGCAGGCGCACGCTCAACGCGCTTCGCAGCGCGCCCCGGCGCACCTGCTTGGGCACCCGGATCCGGTAGCTCCGTGGCCGCGGTCCGAACGTGGCGCCGCCCCCGACGAATTGCGACGCCCGGATGGTGCCCTGCCGCGCGCGGCCGGTCCCCTTCTGGCGGTACGGCTTGGCTCCTCCGCCGCGCACCTCGGACCGGCCCTTGGTCTTGGCCGTCCCGGCCCGCCGTCCCGCGCGCTGCGCCCGGACCACCTCCCACAGGAGGTGCTCCTTGACCTCGGCGCCGAAGACCGCGTCGGACAGCTCGATGCTGTCGACGGTCTCACCTTGGATGTTCTTGACGTCCAGCTTGGGCATGGCTCCCTCGCTCAGGTCTTGATCTCGACGTCCACGCCCGCCGAGAGATCCAGCTTCATGAGCGCGTCCAGCGTCTGCTGGGTGGGCTCCATGATGTCGAGCAGCCGCTTGTGCGTACGGATCTCGAACTGCTCGCGCGCCTTCTTGTCGACGTGAGGTGAGCGCAGCACGCAATACTTGTTGATGGCCGTGGGCAGCGGAATCGGTCCCACCACCCGCGCGCCGGTGCGGCGCGCGGTCTCCACGATCTCGCTGGTGGACTGGTCCAGCAGTCGATGATCGTAGGCCTTGAGCCGGATACGGATTTTGGGCGCCTGCATGTTCCTTGCGTCCTCTACTCGATGATTTCGGTCACTACGCCTGAACCCACGGTGCGCCCGCCCTCACGGATGGCGAACCGCAACCCCGCCTCGGCCGCAATGGTGGTGATCAGCTCCA
>CAYFWA010000434.1:1180-6230 GCA_964346625.1 uncultured Myxococcales bacterium | reverse complement strand
GCCGCCCCGCCAGCCACGACATCTGACGCCCCGCCTGCCGCCCCGCCAGCCACGACATCTGACGCCCCGCCGCCCCGCGCTGCATTCAGAAATCTGAGAGCCGTGGGAAACGTATCCTTTCAACCGGCTGAAATCACACGCTGCCATTCTGGAACGTATCTTGCTATCCTATCGGCCGGATCAAGCCGGTTCTCACCGATATCCCGAACCGAAGGAGAGCGCAGATGAGCCGCCCGCGCACCGCAGCATCGAACCCCGCAGCATCGAACCCCGCAGCATCGAACCCCACAGCATCGAACCCCACAGCATCAAGCCCCCCAGCATCGAGCCCCCCAGCATCGAGCCCCCAAGCCCGGCTCCGCCTCCGTGATCCGAGCGCGCCGCGACGCGGGCGGGCCCTGCTCGTCACCGTCGCGATCCTGGGCCTCGGTCCCGCGGCCCTGGACGCCGGCTGCGGCGGGCGCACCTTCTGGGCCAACGACGACGACGCGGGGATCGGCGACCCCGACGCTGCCACCGACCCGGATGCCCGCGTGGACCCCGACGCCAGCACCCAGCCCGATGGGGGTCCCCCTCCACAGTGCACCGAGGACGAGTGGTGGGAGCTCATCGCCACGCCGCTCGACAGCGTCACCGTGACCTCGCTCCACCAGATGGGCGGGCCGGGCCTGTCCCAGGGCATCTCCGCCCGCGTGAAGGCCCTGGTGCCGGTGGGCGGCTGCGATCGCCTCGCCGCCGTCCAGCCCACGGTGGAGTGGAACGAGCAGCGCATCCATCTGGCCTCCTGGGTCTGGCGCTACCACGGCCCGGCGGCCTGTCCCGAGATGATCGCCCTGGTGCCCGAGATGCTGGTGTTTCGGGACCTGGACCCCGGCACCTGGAGAGTGTGGGACGAGTTCTCCAGGGACGACGGCCCTAGCACCCTGGCGCGCCTCGAGGTGCAGGCTTGCCGCGTGGGCGAGGACTGCGCCTGCAACCTGTGGGACGGCATCCCGGGGGAGACCGGCGCCTCCTGTCACTACGACTGCCAGTGCGCCTGGCCCCTGAGCTGCCTCTACGAGGGCATGATGGACCCCGAGTGGGGCGGAAGCTGCCAACAGACCTGCTCCACCGACACCGACTGCCCCCTGCCCTCCCGCTGCGCGTTCGACGTGCTGGACATGCCCACCGGGATCTGCACCGACTGGCGCGAGGGCTGCAGCGACCACGCGGACTGCGCGGCGGGCCACGCCTGCCGCCCCCTGCAGGGCGATCCCCAGGTCCGCTACTGCCAGCCGGAGATGTCCCCGGACGCCATCGGCGCCCAGTGCGGCGACGACTGCGACTGCCCGGCGGGCTACGACTGCGTGGTGCTCGACGACACCGGCATGCGCCACTGCCAGATCCCCTGCCGCGGCAACGGCGACTGCCCCGAGTACCTCACCTGTGAGGACCCCGGCGGCTGGTGGGTCAATCGCCGCGTGTGCACCGGCTGGGAGATGTAGAGAGCTCTCTCGCCGCCGCCTGCCACCACCCGCGCCGCGGTGCTCGACGCTCCACCCCTGTTGGCGTCGAGCGTCGAGCGTCGAGCGCCGAGCCGCCCGCCCCCGGCGCCGATCCCTCCTTTCGAATCCACTTTCGCTACCTCCACGCTCGCCACTGCGATATTCTCGATCCGGCGAATGTGCGATACTCTCTTTTCATCAACGGTACCTTTTCATCAACGGTAACCTGGGAAGAACCGCCGGGGCTACAATCCGGGCCATACCCTAAGGAGGGATGACGATGTCGGAACAGATGTCGAAACAAGTGTTGAAACCTGGGATCCTTTGCACCGCGCTTGCGACGCTGCTGCTCCCGCTCGGCTGCGGCGACGACGACGGCTCTGGCAACGACAACCAGGGCAGCGCGACGATCTGTGGCAACGGGGTCCTCGAGGCGGGCGAAGCCTGCGACGAGGGGTCGGACAACAGCGACATCGCCCCCGACGCCTGCCGCACGGACTGCCGGTCGGCCCATTGCGGCGACAACGTGCTCGACAGCGGCGAGGAGTGCGACGACGGCGCGGGCAACAGCGATCGGATCACCAACGCCTGCCGGCACGATTGTCGGCTCCCACACTGCGGCGATGGGGTGGTGGACGGCGGGGAACAGTGCGACGACGGGGACACCGAGGCGAGCGACGGTTGCGACACCCAGTGTGCCGTGGAGACGAACTGGCGGTGCGCGGGCGAGCCGAGCGAGTGCGCGTGCGTGAGCCACCGCCACGGGACCCACTGCGCGGGCTGCCGGATCTACGTGGACCGGGATTCTCCAGCCGAGACTCCGGATGGCGAGAGCTGGGCCACCGCCTATCCGACTCTGCGCGAGGCCATGGCCGCCGTGGAGCGGGCCGGCGACGGCTGCGAGGTGTGGGTGGCCGAGGGGGTCTACCCGGTGCTCCGCTCCTCGCCCGAGGACTCCCTGATCCTGCCGGACCGCACGGGGATCTACGGCGGCTTCGCGGGGGACGAGACGGAGCGCTCCCAGCGCGACCCCCGGGCCCACGTCACTCAGCTCTCGGGCCACGGCCCAGCCGAGACCCGGGTCTACCACGTCGTCACCGCCATCGACACCACCGACGCCACCCTGGACGGCCTCGTGGTGACGGGCGGCAGCGCGTTGGGAAACTCTATGCACGGGCTGGGCGGCGGCCTGCTGGCCACCAACGCCCACCTGCACCTGGCGGACTGCGTCTTTTTTTCCCACGAGGCCAAGCAGGGCGGCGCGGTGTTCGCCGCGGACAGCGAAATCCATGCCGAGCGCTGTCGGTTCAGTGGCAGCGCGACGGCCGAGTCTCCCCTGTATTACAAACCGCACGGCGGATGCATCTACGCGGAGCGGAGCGCGATCGCGTTGGTGGACACGTCTTTTCTCGGCTGCCTCGTGCATGACGAGGGCAGCGGCGGCGCGCTCTATCTCAAGCAATCCCCGGCCACGCTGCGGGGAGTGAGCTTCAGCCGGTGCGTCGCCTCAAAGCAGGGGGGCGGCCTGTACGCGAATATCGACTCGCCCATCTCGCTCGAGGGGGCGGTGTTCGTCGGGAACCAAGCAGACCGCGGGGGCGGGATCGCCGTCGGCTCCACCGACTGGACCCTCGTGAACGCCTTGCTGCTCGGAAACGAGGCGACCTATGGAGGAGGAATCTACAGCTTCGGCGACGGCCTGCTCATCAACGCCACCGTGGCGGGCAACGAGCAACTCGACAGCTCCACGGCCTCGGCCGGGGGCATCGACGCCGACACCGGTAGCCTGAGCATCATGAACTCCATCTTCTGGGACAACCAGCGTCCGGGCTCCACCGATGCCCACATCGCGGCCAGCGGCGGGGTGACCACGACGGTCACCTACACCGACCTCCCCGGCTATGCGTCCCTCCCCGACTATTCGTCGCCCACCAACCTGTACGACGATCCGCGGCTCTACGCCTACTACGGCAACCCCTTCGACACCGGCCAGTTCGAAGACCTCGCCCTCGACGAGTCGACCGGCGCCATGTGGTTGATCGACGACCAGGCCAACTGGACGCCGGGAGAGCTCGCGGGCGCGGTGGTGCGGTTCAACAGCTTCCTGGACCCCTATCGGTGGACGGTGGTCCACGACAACACCGCGGACGCGGTGATCCTCCAGGGACCCATCCCGGACATCCCCGTGATCCCCGGCAGCTACTCGCTCTACGATCTGCGGCTGGCCGCCGATTCGCCCTGCATCGATCGCGGAAACGGCACCCCCGACGTGCCGGGCACGGATCTGCGCGGTAAGGCCCGGGTCGACTACGGCCCGGTGCCGAACCAAGGGGACGGCACCCCGGACTACGTGGATCTCGGCGCCTACGAGTTTCACGCGCCCTGAGCGATCGGCTCCGTGCCGTGACCCGCCCCCGATTCGGGGACGAGCCTCTGTCTCTTTGCGCCCGGATGGGGGATGATGGCCCGCCATGGGCTGGATCCTGCTCACCCTGGTGTCGGCCACCGGCAAGGCGGCCAACTCCCTGGCCAACAAGGTGCTGCTGCGCCGCCACGGCGCCCTGCGCCTGGCCTGCGTCACCCACGTCACCGCGGCGGTCCTGGCCGCGCCCCTGGTGCTCGCGCCGGAGCTGGTGTCCCGCCCCGCCCTCGCGACGCTGCCGGCCTTCCATGGCTGGGCGTGGCTCACCATCGCGGGCAACGTAGTGGCCATCTGGATGCTGAACCTGGCCATCGCCCGCAGCGACCTGTCGGTGGCCCTGCCCTTCCTCGCCCTCACGCCCCCGCTGACGCTGTTCACGGGCTGGGCCCTGACCGGGGAGACGGCCTCCCCCCTGGGCGCGGCCGGGGTGCTGCTCGTCACGGCAGGCGCCTTCGGGGTGGGCGCCCGGGGCTGGGGCGACTGGGCCCGCGGCGGCGGCCGGCGGGTCTTTCGGGATCGCGGGGTGCAGCTCGCCCTGGCCGTGGCGGCGGTGTACTCGGTCACCGCGGTGGCGGACCAGCAGGCCGCCCGCCTGGGCGGGCCGGTGACGTTTCTATGGTACGGCGCCCTGGGTCGCGGCCTGTGCTTCGCCGTGATCTGGGGGATCTTCCGCGCGCGCTGGCGCCGCCGGGGCGTCCCCCGCCTGGCCGGGCGGGACCGGCTCTGGCTCGCGGCGGTGGTGCTCACCCTCGCCGTGGAGCACCTCGCCCACCTGTACGCCCTCACCCTGGGCCTGGTGGCGTACGTGGTGACCATCAAACGGATCCACGTGCTCGAGACGTCCCTGGCGGGCTGGTGGCTTTTCGGCGAGCCCTTCACCCGCTACCGCCTGCTGGGCGCCCTGCTGCTGGTGGCCGGCGCCGCCCTGGTGTCCCTGGCCTGACCTTGGTTCGAGGCGACGCGACCCGGGCGAGGGGCCACCACGCCCCGTCCGGGCGCGCCGAAAATTTGCCCAGTCCGCTGAGCTGATCTAGGGGTGGGATTGGAACCTACCCCGGGGCCGCTGGCCCTGGCGGCCGCTGGCCCTGGCCGGGGCCGCTGGCCCTGGCGGCCGCTGGCCCTGGCCGGGGCCGCTGGCCCTGGC
>CAYFWA010000434.1:0-1080 GCA_964346625.1 uncultured Myxococcales bacterium | reverse complement strand
GGCCGCTGGCCCTGGCCGGGAGCCACCGTCCCGGATCGCCGGATCGCCGGATCGGAGGTCGCGCTCGCGGTCCACCGATGCGGATCCGGGGCGGCCCATTCGATTCGATCGCTGCGCAAAGACAAAGGAGCGCCAAATCTCATGTCTTCCGATGCTTCCGGGACCCTGTTCAAACAGACCTGCGAGTTCTGCGGCGCCGCGGTGAACACGCTGCGCCGGGGGCGCTGCTGGGGCTGCTACCAGCGCTGGCAGCAGGCCCAGCCCGTGGGGCGGAGCGCCAACTGCGTGGTGTGCGGCGAGCGGCGCAACGCCAACCTGCAGCGGGTGGAGCTGTTCAACCGCTGGCTGCCCATGTGCCACATCTGCGCCACCCGCACGCGCGCCCTGCAGCCCACGCCCGCGTCGGTGGACGGCATCCGCGCCGCCCTGCGCCGGGACCGACGCCGCAAGGAGCGGCGCACGGGCCAACCCGACACGCGGCTTTCCACCAAGGAGCGCCGGGGTCCCGACCGCCGCGCCCTCCCGGTGGACGAGGCGGACATCGTCTCCATCGAGCCGCTTTCCCCCGAGGATCAGCAGCAGCTCGCCGAGTTGGCCCTGAAGCTGGCCTGGGCCCCCACTCCCGGAGATGCCACCCGAATCTACGATCCGGAGCACCCCGAGGCGGAAAAGACCGCCGCGCCGGCGGACCCCACCGCCGACTCGGCCCAAAAGCGCACCGAGCCGGCCGACTCGGCCCAAAAGCGCACCGAGCCGGCCGACCCGGCCGAGCCGGCCAAGGAAAAACCCGCGGTAGAGCCGCGGCCCGAGACCAGCGCCGTGGCCAGCCCCGAGGCCCAGGCGCTGGCGCGGCCCCAGAGCGCGGACGAAGCGGGAGCAAAGGAGCCGAACGAGACCGCCGCGAACACAGGCGGCCCCACCACGATCTTCGAGCGCCTCGACGACGAAGAGCTCGTGGCCATCGAGGAGGCCGGGGCCCTGCCCGGTCCCCCGCCCCGCCGACGCAAGCCGACCCGACAGCGCGCCGCCAAGCTCCCCCCGCCCCGCAAGCGCACCGCCCAGCTTCCCCCGCCCCGCCGA
>CAYFWA010000433.1:0-6236 GCA_964346625.1 uncultured Myxococcales bacterium | reverse complement strand
AATTGATGGATCGGCGGCCGAATGCCGAAGTTATTCTTGCGCGAGCCCTAAGGACTCGAGAAAAATTAAACCTCGAAAGACCGATGGTGCCGAGGCGGCAGTATGACCAGGAGCGAGAAGGCCGAAATATCAGGAAATATGAAGGACGCCGAGCGACGCAGGCACCGACAACGGATCGGCGACCGAATCCCGCAGTCACTCGTACGCGAGCCCTCAAAGAGGAGGAATTGATTTACCAGACTCCAAGCCCCCGGCATTGAAAAAGATCGCCCAAGGCAGGCGTCTCAAGAATCACAGGGACCGAAACAGCGGCGCCATGGGGACGGCGATCTCGGAAAAGGCCTCGGAGCGGAGGGTGTCGGCGCGATCGAAGCGGCGCTGGAGGAAATAGGCACCGGTCTGCGAATCGAGGCGGTGAACCTCGATCCAGCCGTGGTCGGGATCGACGATCCAGTACTCCGGGATGCTGAACCGGGCGTAGACGCCGGTCTTCAGGTGGTGGTCGCGGCCGCTCGTGCTGGGCGAGAGGATCTCGACGACGAGGTCGGGGGGGGGCCTCGATGCCGCGATCGGTGACGAGGTCCCTCCGGCCTGCGCGCAGCAGGACAAGGTCGGGCTGCACGACGGTGGTGTCCGCAAGGATGAGATCCACGGGGGCGTTGAAGACGAAGGCGAGGCCGGGCTCCTCGAGGGCGGACATCAGGGCGAACTGGAGTCGCCGGGACACGGTCTGGTGGAAGGGGGTGGGCGCGGGGGTCACGTAGAGCTCTCCTTCCATCAGCTCGTATCGTCGGCCGTCGTCCGGGAGGTAGCAGTACTCCGTGTAGGTCAGCGGCACCCGCGGAGTCTGAGCATCGGACCTGTTCGCTCCTGAGACCATGCTACAATGGTACGGCGGAAAGGGTGCGGGCACAAGGCGATGAACCCTCCGGGACGTCAAGCTTGGACGCCAAGCTTGGCGTCCAAGCTTGGACGTCGAGCAGTCGATCCAGCAACTGCGTCGGATCGCAACGACGGTCTACAAAGATGTCGTAGATGATGGCCTCGTCAATCCGGTCGTAGCGGTGTGCGACTCGGTTGCGAAAACCAAGATTGGCGACGGAAAACGATTCCGAGGTTGAGATCGCTGCTGGTGCTCCGAGCGAAAAGGAGCCGGGTCGTCGAGGGACTGGCGGGTGGGGACGAAGCGCATCGAGTGCCTGTTGTTGCATTTGCAACAATTGACCAATGAAACGGGCTTCCAATCCCCTTCGGTACGCGACCATGCGGCACCCTCTTTCCGGCCGACATCTTTTCCCCACGCCATCGGCTGAGGGGGGTGGCACGAGACGACGGACGACACGAAGCGAGCCCAGGCTCAGTCGTCCCGCCCGGCGAGCACCTGCGCGACCTTCTCGGCCAGCGCCGTGACAGCGCGGCGTGTACAGCAAAGCGTTCGTTTTCGCACAATCCGGAGCACGCTAGATTCGGCTCGTAACCCCGTTTCTCTCGAAAAAACGAATCATTATCGTGGTGAGAGATCCGGATATAGCCACGTTTTTGGCTACCGGCCACCACTTGGCCCCACAGCCCGGCCGCGAGGAGGGCGAGCGGGGCGAGCCGAGCGAGCGGAGCGAGCCGAGCGAGCGGGGCGAGCTTCGCAGGCACGGGGGCGGGCTCCAGCCCGCCTTCCGGGCCTGCCTGGCCGAGGGTCACGGGGGCAGACCCTCCCCTTTCCTACGGCAGGCATCCCCGAGACCGCTCGTCTTCATCGCGTTTCTGAAAAACACCGACGGTGAGAGACGCCGACGGTGAAAGACACCGACGATGAGAGACACCGACGGTTCGTCCCGGGATGCACTGGAGGTCGCCGTGAGTGAACGGTCGCCTCGTACCCTTTGGTGATCCCCCCGGAGACGATGCTGGACCCACAGATCATCCAAATCGGAAACAACTGCGCTATAATGGACGAAACGTCATCGAGTACCGCTCATCGATCGCGACACCGCGTTGCGTAAAGCGAGGCGGAGCGGCGACGCGGCCGGGGACGGCGACGCGGCCGGGGACGGCGATGCGGCCGGGGGCGGCGACGCACCCGGGGAAGGAGAAGGCGGGGACTTCGATGCAGACAGGGCCGGCCCGAGGGAGCTGGGACATGCGATACACGATGCGACCGATGGTGTGGCTTCTGGCGCTGTGCAGCTTGGCCGGCTGCCGCTGCCGAAGCGATGACAGCCAGATGAGCCTGCGGGAGGAACGGATCCGCGAGGGGCGCATCAAGCGGTTCCAGCGCGCCCGCGCCGAGGAGCTCGCCTATCAGCGCAAGCTCGACCGGCTCTCCGACGCCACGGTATCCGTTGACAAGGTGGTGGTGATCCCAGGGGAACGCGTGCCGCCCGGCGACCGCGAGTCCGCGGATGAAACCGGCGACGGCGGCGGCGGGGGCGACGAATCCCGCGCCGGCCAGGCCGCTGCTGTGGGAACCTCTTCCCAGAGCGTTGACGGTCTCCTGGGCGCCGGCCCCCCCCGCGAGCCCTACGACGGCAAGCCCGACACCCTGCGTCCCGCCCTGGTGGATGCGCGCCCCTGGGACCGTCGAGCCACCAAGCAACAGGACCGGCTCGCCCCCATCATCAACGCCAGCAACTCCTTCGCGCTGGACCTGCTGGGCCGCCTCGGCCGCCGGCGCGAGAACATCGGCTTCGCGCCCTGGGGCCTCTGGTCGGGCCTGCTGACCCTGGCCGCCGGCGCCACTGGCGACACCCGGATGGCGCTGCGGCGGCTACTGCACCTGGCGGTTTCGGACAAAGCCCTGCGGCCGCGTTGGAAGCGGTTGCACAGACAGCACCGGCTCGACCTGCAGCGCGCTGGCTTCGGGGGTCGGGAAGGCAGCGTCCTGTGGGCGCGCCGTACGCTGCCGCTGGCGCCGAGCGCCACTGGAACCGGCGCCGGTGTGCGTCCCGGCTCCGGCTCCAGCGCCAGCTCCGGCGCCGGCTCCAGCGCCAGCTCCGGCTCCGGCTCCGGTTCCGGTTCCAGCGCCAGCTCCGGATCCGGCTCCAGCTCCGACTCCAGCTCCGGCTCCGGCTCCGGCTCCGGTTCCGGTTCCAGTTCCGGCTCCGCCGCGAACTCCGGCTCAATCATCGGGACGGGCTCCACCGTTGTGAAGGCCCTCGCCGTCGAGGCCGATCCGGAAAAGGCCCGCCAGGTCATGAACCGATGGGCACGACGGCTCGGCCCGAAGGGGTCCGTCGCGCTGGTGGGACCGGGCGTGCTGCACCCCGACGTGGGCCTGCTGCACACCTCGGTGACCCCGCTTTACGGCGCCCTCGGCCGGCTCTTTCCCCGCAACCATCGCACCACGGGCACCTTCTACCTGCCGGGCTGCAAGCTGGCCCAGACGCCGCGGCTGCGGAGCCGCCAGATGAAGCTGCGCTACGGCCACAACCGCGAGGTGGAGCTGCTGGATGTGCCTCTGCCGGGCGGCGCGCTGGCCCTGATGGTCATCGTGCCTCGTCAAGCTCAGGCGCTGGCCGAGCTTCAGGCCAAGGTCACCTCTGCGCAGCTCCGCTGGTGGAGCGCCCTGCTCCGCGAGGCCCGGGGCACCCTGACGCTGCCGCGGTTCGAGCTCTCGGACACGCTGGACTTGTCTTCCGCCCTCCGCGAGCTTGGCGGCAAAATCCTGTTCGACCCCAAAGCGACCTACGGCGGGATCATCCGTGGTCGCCCGCAGCCCCTGGAGACGGTGCTGCACCGCGCACCCCTCCGCCTGCGCGCCGCGGGCCCACTCGCGCCTCGTCGAAGCGGCCGCGCCACGCGGCAACGCGGGCGCCGCTATGGATATCGCCGCTATGGATATCGCCGCCGCTATGGATATCGCCACGGACGTCCCGGGTGGCGTTATCGGCTCTCGGGACCGCGCTATTTCCACGCCGACCGACCCTTCGTGCTGATCCTGCGCCACCGCCGCACCGGCGCCATCCTCTACCTGGCCCGGATCTACAACCCGCGCCCGGGGGGGCGCCTGGAGGACATCCCGGGCTGCGCCCCGAATCGGGCGCGGCCGGGGCTGCGGGGCGGACGCTGGACGGGAAAAACCCGCTTCTACCGCGGCAGCCGGCGGCGCCGAGTGCGGCTCGCAGCGGTGACGTCGGTGGGGGGCCTCGAGCGGGAGGTGGTCTCCGAGCGGGTCCTGGCGCAGTGGAGCAGCGTCCAGCAGTGCGTCGACGCAGGCCGCAAGGCCACGCCTCGCTTCAAGGGCAGGGCCCAGGTGGGCTTCTCCGTGCTCACCAGCGGCCGCGTCACCCGGGTGCACGTCACGTTCAACCGCCGCCGCCACGCCTCCACCGCCGATTGCGTGACGCGCGCCGTGCGCAAGTGGCGCTTCCCCAAGCACGCCTCCGAGGCCACGGCGGTGGGATTCCGCATCCGAGGGCGGTGAAGGGGTGCTCAATCAGGACTCGGTCGTTCGCGTTGCGGCGGCGCGAGATTGCGACAGGACCATCGCGGTGCGGCGCAATCGCCGCGGGGAGACCTAAGGGCTCGCGCAAGAATACCTTCGAAGGACCGAGGCCGTCGAGGCGCCCGGCCCGCAAGGAGCGAGGAGGGCGAATACAGTAACGTATTCAACCGACGAGCGACGTTATTGTCCGATCCTCCATCGCTACCGCTCCGACATCGAGAGCGGGGCGCGTCGCATTCCCGCGCGCCATCGCCTGCCGGCGCGCCATCGCCTATTCGTGCGTCATCACCCGTCCGCGTGATTCACCACGCGCTCAGGTCAATCATACGACGTCAACCAACCATGGGGGAACTCCACCAATCGCTGATATGATTCTCCGCATGCGCTCCACGCCCCATGACGTGGCGGCGGACAACGCCTTGCTCGAACGCATCTGTCAGTCCTGTCAGTCGGTGCGCATCCTGCGCTGACCGACGACGCCGGCGCCGTCTGGAGCGGGAACCCAATGGGATCCGCATCGGACGCAAGATCTGTTATCAATGGGGTCGTTGTCGCCCGATCAGGGTGTCGAGGAGACTCGTGATGAAACGTACCGCCTGGGTGATGTTGATGTGCGCGCCGCTGCTGCTGGGCGCCTGCAAGAAAACGGACTCCGGAGACGAAGCCGGGGACAAAGCCAAGAGCGAAGGCAAGGCCGGAGATCCGTCCGCCCGGCCCACCATGGAGCGCCGAGCCAGGGACATGCGCGTGAGCACGGGCGCGGACATGGGCGCGGCCCCCCGTAAGACCGATGCTCCGCGGGCCGACGCGAGCCGCGCCATCGCCATCCCCGACAAGATCTCCATCGAGGTGCTCGACGAGGGAAAGGGCAAAAAGCGCAAGCTGCGCTATCGGCTCGCCCCCGGCAAGACCCACACCATGGCCATGGAGCTGACGATGGAGAATCGCATCCAGGTCAAGGGCCGCACGGTGCCCTTCGCGATGCCCAAGATGCGCTACAAGCTGAGCATCCAGTCAAAAAAGGGCTCGAAGACCGGCTGGTGGAGGCTCTCCATCGAGGGGTTCACCATCGAGTTCCCCGAGCCCCCCACCAGCGCGCGCGGCAAGGCCATCGCGGCCGCCCTGCAGAAGGCCAAGGGCGCCCTGGAGAAGATGAAGCTCAGCTACGAGATGAACGCGCGCGGCTTCTTCCAGAACTTTACCTTCGAGACCCCACCCGACGCTCCGGCCCCCATGCAGGCCATCTTGAAGCAGATCGGCGGCTCCATGAAGCAGTCATTGATGTTCACCAGCACCCCGCTGCCCGAGCAGGCGGTGGGCCAGGGGGCGCGGTGGAAGGCGGTGATCCCCGTGAAGCTGCCCATGATGAAGTTCGTCTCGCACACCACGTTCGCGGTAAAAAAGATCGCCGGCGACCAGGTAACGCTCTCGGTGGAGATGAAGGGGCAGGCCCCCAGCCAGACCATGGCGCTGCCCGGGGGCAAGGGCTCCATGCAGCTCGACAAGCTCGACACCCAGTCCTCCGGCTCGCTCACCCTGAACCTCCAAAGCCCCGTGCCCGCGGGCGACATGCTCACGACCACCGCCATGGCCGGCCGGGCCGCGGGCCAGTCCATGGCCATGACCATGAAGGCGAAGGTGTCCTTCGCCCCGGCCAAGTAACCGAACCGTCGAGCTCACCCCCCCTGCGTCTTTGGTCCAGGCCCCCCGCGACGGTCCTGGCCCCCGCGAGGTACCCGGCCCCGGCGAGGTGCCTGGCCCCGGCGAGGTGCCTGGCCCCGGCGAGGTGCCTGGCCCC